>JAADGT010000364.1:0-10257 GCA_013152215.1 Deltaproteobacteria bacterium | reverse complement strand
TTTTTCCCTTCCGGGCTAGCCCCGGCTCGCCAGCAGCCGGTCGAGCTTGGATCGTAGGGCGGCGATGGCCAGGCGGGTGGGGGTGAGGGTGCCGCGGGCCCGTCCGAGCCGGAGCAAGGTCTCCTGGTAGGTGCGGGGCACGTCGGGGACCCGGGGCTTGCGGGCCAGGGCGAGGGCCCCCTTGGGGCACCGGGTGACGCACAGCCCGCAGCCGATGCACCGCTCGGCCGCCAGCCGGACCCGCTTCCCGTCGAGCTCCAGGGCCTCCATGGGGCACCGATCCACGCACCTGCCGCAGCCCACGCAGGCCTCGTCCTCCAGCCGCACCGCGAACGCGCTCGAAACGATCTCGGCCGGGCGGGGATGGCGGGCGATGTTCTTGAGCACCTGGCAGCAGCATCCGCAGCAGCAGCAGATGTTGACCGCCTTCTGGGAGTTGGAGGGCTGGAGCACCAGTCCCTCCTCCTCGGCCCGGGCCAGGATGTCCAGGGCCTCCTCCGTGTCGATCCGGCGGCCCACCCCGCGCCGCTCGTAGTAGTCGGCGGCCATGCCGAAGATCAGGCACGCCTCCTCGATCCGGTCGCACCCCTTGCCCGCCAGCTTGTGCTCCCGCCGGCAGATGCATGGGGCCACCAGGATCTTCTTCTGCCTTCGCACCAGCTCGTCGGCCCGCTCGTAGTCCATGACCGCGTGCTCCACCGGAACGGCCCGGCCCACCGGCACGGTGCGCAGTTGGGGCGACTTCTTCCACGTCTCCGGATCGAACAGGTGGGGGATGTACTCGTTCACGTCCCGCACCAGCTCGGGGTCCAGATCGTTCACGTGGTACTCCCAGATCCCGATCACGAACTGCGCGGCCATGTAGAGGGCGGGCTTGCCCGGCCGGGCCATCGAGAACACCAGCCCGCGGCGGACCATGGCCTCCAGCCTGGCCTCGGCCTCCTCGGGACTCAGGCGAGCCCGCCGGGCGATCACCCGTGCCTCCTCGGGGATCACGCCGAGGCACAGGGCCAGCTCGGCCTCCTCCCGGGTGAACAGCCGCTTGAGGATGCGGATCTCCACCCCCGAGTCGGTCTGGGGGTACCCACCCGGCAGACGGTCCAGGTGGCGGGCCAACCGTTCGTACACGTCCTGGGCCATGGGGCCTCCTTGCGCATGAATACTCATTCAGTCGAGACCCTACACGAAACCCCTCGTGGCCGCAACGGGGGTGTCTTTCAAACCTTCAGCCTTCCGGCCTCCCAGCCTCCCAGCTTTCCAGCCTTCCAGCGGGCCGAAGGCCCGAAAAGGGTTCCGTTTCGGGGTGGGGCTGCTAGACTGGGGTGTACACGGCCCCGGGCGGAAAGGAGTGGCCCATGGGATTCTTCAACCGGATCTTCGGCGGCCGGGAGGAGCTACCGGAACTGGACGCCGCAAACCCGGTCGCGCGGCGCATCGAACCCCTAAAGCCCGCCCTCGAGAACCTGGCCCGGCGGGTCCGTGACCCCCTGGAAGTGGTCCCTTGCACACACGGAGCCTTCGTGTTCATCGGCAAGCCCACGAAGCGCTTCGGGGCCGCGTGGGTCCAGGGGGAGGAGGTGAAAAACCTGCGCCAGTTCGCCGAGGAACGCAACATTCCGGCCGACCGGCTGGGGGCCTTGGTCGACGACCTCCGCCGGCTGTACGAGCAGGAGGCGACCCGCGTTCCCCGGTATGCGACCACCGTGGCGGGCCGGACCGTGGTGGTGGATGCCTCCGAGGAGCTCGGCCGCAAGGTCGAGGAGGTACTGGAGCAGGTGGCGAGCCATTGAGGGGAGGCCGCCTTCCCCGATTCGGAGCCGGGGCGCGCCCATCCGACTCGCCCGGGGCCGGGTGGCGAGCCGGCTCCTTTTCGGCCCGGTCCCTGAACCGCACGGACCGGGCCGTTTCGTGTGCTCACCCCCCGCACCCCTCGGTCACGGCCCGAAGCAGATCGTCGATCCGGGCCTCGGCCAGCCCGATGCAGGTGTCGGCCGCCCCGTAGTACATCTTCACCCACCCATCCGGCTCCTCCACGAGCCCGCACGGGAAGACCACGTTGGGCACGTCTCCGGTGCGCTCGTACACCTCCTCCGGACCGAAGATGAAGTGGGGCGCGTATCCCAGCACCCGCTCCGGACGGTCCTGCTCCAGGAGCATGGCCCCCACCCGGTACAGGGTGCCGGCGCCCGTGCCCCGCACCCCGTGGTACAGCACCAGCCAGCCTCGGTCGGTGAGCAGGGGCGGGGTGCTCGCCCCCAGCTTCGCCCCGGACCAGCCGGGCTCCGGCCCCAGCACCACCCGCGCGTCACCCCAGTGGCGCAGATCCGGCGAGTACTGGATCCAGATCGCGCCCGGGACGCCGTGGTACCCGCCGGGGCGGTCCAGCATCACGTACCGGCCGCCGATCCGATACGGGAACAGCACCGCGTCCTTGTTGGGCACCTCGGTCACCAGGGCGATCCGCTCGAACTCCCGGAAGTCGTGGGTGCGGGCCACGGCCACCCGCGGGCCGTGGCGGCTGAACGCGGTGTAGGTGATGTAGTACGCCCCGTCGATGGGGGTGATCCGGGGGTCCTCCAGGCCGTACTCCTCGTACGGCCCGAACTCGGGATCCTGGGCCGGCTCCACCCACGGCCGCGGATCCACCCGGAACCGGTACCCGTCGTCGGAGCGGGCCAGGGTCAGGTGGCTGTGGCCGCGAAGGTCCTCCACCCGCAGAAGCAGCAGGTATTCGTCTCCGAACTTGCACGCGGCCGCGTTGAACACGGTGTTGCAGGCGTAGGGGATGTCCTCGCGTCGGATGATCGGGTTCTTGACGTACCGCTCGAAGGGACACAGGTGCTTCATGGTGTCACCCAACTTCGGTCGTTGGTCGTCAGTCGTTGGTCGTCGGTCGAAAGTTCATCTCGACATCGGGGCCGGGGGCATGGGGCCTGGATTCGGCTAGGCGGCTGGGCAGCTCCCGAGCCTCGACTCCAATGCCTCGGGGGCATGGGTTTCAGGGGCCAGGATTCAGCAAACCGGAGGCAGGAAAAGACCCCTGACACGCTCCTGCATCCGACGTTGCAACCTGTCCTCCGAATTCTGTCTTCCGGCTCCTGGACTGCTGGCCCCATGCCCCGACCGGCAAGGATCGCCCCGCCCCATACCGAGTTGCGTTCAAACCGAGAGTTCTCGTGGGGCGGGGCAAGGGGCCAATGGCTTTGAACGCAGCTTGGCATCAGTCCACCACGAGCACGTTGGGCTCGATGGCCTCGTACCCCACCAGGCGGCGGTACAGGTCCAGGTGCCGGGCCGCCACCAGAGGCCACGCGATCCGCTCGCGCACGTGGCGCCGGGCCGCCTCGCCGCACCGCTCCCGCAGGGCCGGGTCGCCCAGGAGCCGGGAGATCGCCTCCACGAACTCGTCGTCGTTCGCGCACACCAGCCCCGCCCCGGAGTCCGCCAGGGCCCGGCGCATGGACTCGGTGTCGCTGGTGACCACGGGCCGGCCGAACGCGAGGCAGTGGGCGAGCACCCCGCTCTGGGCGTTGATCTCGTAGGGCAGGGCCACCACGTCCGCGGCCGACAGGATCCGGTCGAACGTCTCCTGGGCCAACTGGCCCCGGATCAGGACGATCTGGTCCCGCACCGGCGAGCTGCGGATCCGTTCGAACAGCATGTCCCGGTACTCCAGGAACTCCTGGCCCCGGATCTTCCCCGCCACCACCAGCAGCGCGTCCGGCACCCGCTCCACCACCCGGGGGAACAGGTCCACGATCCGCTCGAACCGCTTGCTGGGACGGAAGTACCCGATCATGAGGACGATCGGTCGGTCCTCCGGCAGGCCGAGCCTCCTGCGGGCATCCGGGTCGGGGTCCACCAGCCGGGCCCCGTGGGGGATCACCCGGATCTTGCCGTCGAACCGCCCCCCGAACTCCCGGTGAAGGGCGTCGCGCTGGTACGGCTCGTGCACGATGGCCGCGTCCGCGTTGGTGAGGATGTTCTCCAGGAGGATCCGGTGGGGCGGGTCGATCCGGGCGTACACGGTGTGAAGCGTGACCACCAGCGGCACGCCCAGCAGCCGGAACCTGAGGAGCAGGGGCACGGCGTTCACCCCGTGGTGCCGGCCGTACATGCCGAACTCGTGCTGCACGTGGACCACGTCGGGGGTGAGCCGCATCATGGCGGAGAACGCCCGCTCGGGCAGGTCCTCGTCCTCGTAGTCGAACACCGGGAACACCCGGGGCCCGGAGCTGCCCAGATGCCCCACCACGTACACGTCCACCGACGAGGCCCGCAGGGCCTCGGTAAGGTACTGGGTGTACGTGGCGACCCCGCACTCGATGGGCGGATAGGTGGAGATGACCCCGACGCGCATCCCAGACCCCTCCTTCCGATCTCCAGGGCCCGGGTGCGCCGGCCCGGACCCACGGGTTGGACTCGACGGCCGGAAATGTGGGTCGCGCGGGGCCGGACGGCAAGGGGGGAGAGGCGGTCAGCCCCCCCGCGCCCTCACCTTGGCCCAGGTGTCGCGCAGGGTGACGGCGCGGTTGAACACGGGCCGGCCGGGCCGGGTGTCGGGGTCGGCGGCAAAGTATCCGAGCCGCTCGAACTGGTAGCGCTCGCCCGGCTCCACGCTCCCGAGGCTCGGCTCGAGCTTGCAGTGCGGCAGAACCTCCAGGGAGTTGGGGTTCAGAGCCTCCCGGAAGTCGTCCTTGAGCCCGTCCGGGTTGGGGTCGGTGAACAGCCGGTCGTACAGCCGCACCTCGGCGTCCACGGCGTGGGCGGCCGAAACCCAGTGGAGCGTTGCCTTCACCTTGCGGCCGTCCGGCGCGTCGCCCCCGCGGGTGGCGGGGTCGTAGGTGCACCGCAGCTCCACCACCTGGCCGTTCTCGTCCTTGACCACGTCGGTGCACCGGACGAAGTAGGCGTAGCGCAGCCGCACCTCCCGGCCCGGGGCCAGCCGGAAGAACTTCCTGGGCGGGTCCTCCATGAAGTCGTCCCGCTCGATGTACAGGACCCGGGAGAACGGCACCCTCCGGGTGCCGGCCGAGGCGTCCTCCGGGTTGTTCACGGCGTCGAGCTCCTCCACCTGGCCCTCTGGGTAGTTCTCGATCACCACCCGCAGGGGCCGCAGCACGGCCATGCGCCGCTCGGCCCGGCGGTTCAGGTCCTCGCGCAGGCAGTGCTCCAGCAGGGCCACGTCCACCACGCTGTCCTTCTTGGCCACCCCGATCCGGCTGCAGAAGTCCCGGATGGCCTCGGGCGTGTACCCCCGGCGGCGCAGCCCCGCGATGGTGGGCATCCGCGGGTCGTCCCAGCCCGCCACCCGACCCTCCTGCACGAGCTGGGTGAGCTTTCGCTTGCTCATCACGGTGTAGGAGAGCCGCAGCCGGGCGAACTCGATCTGCCGGGGGTGGTGCACGCCCAGGGCGTCGAGGAACCAATCGTACAAGGGCCTGTGGTCCTCGAACTCCAGGGTGCAGATCGAGTGGGTGATGCCCTCGATCGAGTCGGACTGGCCGTGGGCCCAGTCGTAGGTGGGATAGATACACCAAGCGTCGCCCGTGCGGTAGTGGGTGGCGCGTTTGATCCGGTACATGACCGGGTCGCGCAGGTTCAGGTTGCCCGAGGCCATGTCGATCTTGGCCCGGAGCACCTTGCTCCCGTCGGGGAACTCGCCCCGGCGCATCCGCTCGAACAGGTCCAGGTTCTCCTCCACCGACCGGTTCCGGTAGGGGCTCTCCCGCCCGGGCTCGGTCAGGGTGCCCCGGTACGCCCGGATCTCCTCGGGGGACAGGTCGTCCACGTAGGCCTTTCCCTTCTTGATCAGCTCCACGGCCCACTCGTAGAGCCTGTCGAAGTAGTCCGAGGCGAAGTACAGGTGCTCGCCCCAGTCGAACCCGAGCCAGCGCACGTCCTCCTGGATGGCCCGCACGTACTCCATGCTCTCGGTCTCGGGGTTGGTGTCGTCCAGGCGCAGGTGGCACCGGCCCCCGAACTCCTCGGCCAGGCCGAAGTTGAGGCAGATGCTCTTGGCGTGGCCGATGTGCAGGTACCCGTTGGGCTCCGGCGGAAACCGGGTCACCACCTCCCGGTACCGACCCTCGGCCAGGTCGGCCCGGACGATGTCCTTGATGAAGTGGGAGGGCGCGTCGTCGCGTCGTTCGGCATCGGACATGGAAAGAGCTCCGCGATCAGGATGAAAAGCTGGAAAGCTGGGAGGCTAGAAAGCCAAAACCCCCGGGCCTTCGGCCCGCTTGGCGGCTAGGCTGCTAGGCGGCCGGGCGGCTTTCGAACCGCCGCCAAGCCTTCGGTGGGGCATGGGGTCTGTTGGAGAGCCGCGTGCGGCTCCTTAGCTCGCCGCGCAGCGCCTCCAACGCTCGCACCACGAAGCTGCCCGGCCCCGGCCCCACGGTCATGGAACCAGTGTTGCTGTCCCGTGCGTGCGCGGCGAATCTCATGCCGGCTTCGCGCGCGGCCGGAAACAGACCCCATGCCCCGCCGCCGAAACTCCGGGGTGGGCGGTGCAAGAAGTTCCATTTTTGGCAAACAGGCTGCCCCTGCCCCTTCTACACCACTCCCCCAAGGTACAGGAACGCCACGTAGGCGCAGTACCCTCCCAGCAGCACGGCCCCCTCGGCCCGGGAGATCCGCGAGCCGCTGCGGCAGATGGGCAGCAGGGCCAGGGTGAACCCGGCCAGCACCGGGTACTGTAGCACGAAAAACGATCCGTCCACCCGGATCGGGTCCAGCAGGGCGGCCACCCCCAGGATGCCCAGCAGGTTGAACAGGTTCGATCCCAGCACGTTGCCCACGCTGATGTCGTCCTCGCCGCGGGCCACGGCAACCAGAGAGGTGGCCATCTCCGGAAGGCTGGTGCCCACGGCCACCATGGTCAGACCCACGATCACCTGCGGCACCCCCAGGATCCGGGCCGCCGTGACCCCCCCGTGGACCAGGAGGTGCCCGCCCAGCACCACTCCCCCGAGCCCCACGGCCACGAGCCCGGCGTCGAGCCCCCGGCGCAGAAGCGTGGGCGAGGCCCCCCGGTACCGGCACTGGATCTCGTCCGGTGCCCGTCGCTCCACCACGATGCTCCAGTACAGGAACCCCGCGAACCCGGCCAGGAGCACCAGGCCGTCCGCACGCCCAAGGCCCCCGTCCAGGCTGAGGAGCACCACCAGCACGACCGCGGCCATGCCCAGGGGCACCTCCCTCCGGATCATGGTGAACTCTACCGCCAAGGACCGGACCACCGTGGACAGGCCCAGGATCAGGCCGATGTTGGCGATGTTCGAGCCCACCACGTTTCCCAAGGCGATGTCCCCGTTGCCTCCCAGCGAGGCGGTCACCGTGACCACCAGCTCGGGCAGGCTGGTTCCGAACGCCACCACCGTGAGCCCCACCACGGCCGGGGCCACCCCGAACCCCCGGGCCAGGCTCGACGCGCCCCGGATCAGCAAGGTCGCCCCTAGGTAGAGCAGCACCGATCCCGCCGCCACCTGCAGGAGCGCTGGGATCACCGTCCCTCCTCCGCGGCCGACGCCTTCCCCGCGCGGGCAAGGATCTCCAGGTGCTTGAGGTGCTCCACCTCGCCGATCACGATCAGGCGGTCGCCGGCCTCCGGGCAGGTGCGTGCCGAGGGGTTGAACTCCATGCGTCCGCTGCGCCGCTTGATGGCGACCACCATGACGTCGTGCTCGGAACGGATGGGGCTCTCGGCCAGGGGCACCCCGGCCAGGGGCGACCCCTCGGACACCAGCACCTCCTCCATCTGCAGTCCCAGGCTCTCGGAGGTGGTGGCCAGCTCGATGAAGTCGATGACGCTGGGCCGAAGCACCGCCATGGCCATGCGGGTTCCGCCGATGATGTAAGGCGACACCACCCGGTCCGCGCCCGCCTGCAGCAGCTTCCTCTTGCTGCGCTCCTCCTCGTACCGGGCCAGGATGAACAGGTCGGGGTTCAGCCCCCGGGCGGTCAGGGTCACGAACAGGTTGTCGGCGTCGGAATGCAGCGCGGTCACCAGCCCCTTGGCCCGCTCGATCCCCGCCCGGATCAGCACCTCCTCCTCGGTGGCGTCGCCCACCACCACGGGGTAGTGATCCGGGATCTTCACCACCTGGGCCTCGTCCCGCTCCACCACCACGAACGGCAAGGGTCTGCGCTCGAACTCCTGGGCCACCAGCTTGCCGATGCGGCCGAAGCCGCAGATCACGTAGTGGTCGCGGAGCCTTCGGATCTTCGACATCTTGCGTCTCCTCCCGAGCAGGGCCTGGACCTCCCCCTCCACCACCATCCGGCCCAGGGTACCCACGGCGTAGGTCATGAGCCCGACCCCGGCCACGATGAGGAACATCGTGAACATCCGCCCCCCCGGGCTCAGCGGCCGCACCTCGCCGTAACCGATGGTGGACACGGTGATGATCACCATGTACAGGCTGTCCTCCCAGGGCCAGCCCTCGATCCATCGGTACCCGCAGGTGCCCACGGCCAGGATGCCGAACAGCAGCCCGAGGATCCGGGTCAGGTGGACCCGGCCTCTCACGGCCGCAGCTCCCAGCCGGCCGCGGGTTTGACGCACCGCCCCCGGCTCCCTATAGTGGCGTGTTTCCCGTTCCCAGACCCTGGTCCGGCCGATCCATGGGGCACCCGGGCCATCCCCTCAGAGGACCTCATCCAAAGGAAGTACATGCACCTCACCGACAAGCGTTTCACCGAGTTCGACCTTCCCCCAGAGCTCCAACAAGGCATCGCCGACTGCGGATTCACCCACCTCACCCCCGTGCAGGCCCGGAGCCTACCGCTGACCCTCGAGGGCCGCGACACGGCCGTGCAGGCCCAGACCGGCTCGGGAAAGACGGCGGTATTCCTGATCACCATCTTCAACCACATGCTCCGCACACCCCGACGGAAGACCCGGGGCGTGTGCCCCCGGGCACTGGTGCTCACCCCCACCCGGGAGCTGGCGGTGCAGGTGGCCCAGGACGCCCAGGACATCGGTCGCCCCCTGCCGTTCCGGGTGATCGCCGCTTACGGCGGCGTGGACTACCAGAAGCAGCGCCAGGCCATCGCCGAGGGGGTGGACCTGCTGATCGGCACGCCGGGGCGGCTGATCGACTACCTGAAGCAGAAGGTCTACCACCTGCGGGACGTGGAGCTGGCGGTGATCGACGAGGCCGACCGGATGTTCGACATGGGGTTCATCGGCGACATCCGTTACCTGCTGCGCCGCATGTCCCGCTACGACCGACGCCAGAGCCTGCTGTTCTCCGCCACCATCTCCGACCGGGTCATGGAGCTGTCGTACGAGTACATGAACGTGCCGGAGTTGGTGGAGATCACCCCCGACAAGGTGGTGGCCGAGAAGGTGGAGCAGGTGCTCTACCACGTGTCGTCGGCCGAGAAGACCTCGCTCCTGCTCGGCCTGCTGAAGCGGGAAGACTGGACCAAGGCGCTGGTGTTCGTCAACACCAAACGGGCCGCCGCCCGGCTGAAACCGGTGCTCGACGCGGCAGGTCACCCGGCCGCGGTCCTGAGCGGCGACGTGAGCCAGCCCCAACGCCTCAAGATCCTGCGGCGATTCATGGCCGGCGAGCTCCGGGTCCTGGTTGCCACCGACGTGGCCAGCCGGGGCTTGCACGTGGAGGGCATCAGCCACGTGTTCAACTACGACCTGCCCCTGGAGGCCGAGGACTACGTCCACCGGATCGGCCGCACGGCCCGGGCCGGCGCCTCGGGCAGGGCGATCAGCCTGGCCTGCGAGGACTACGTGTTCGGCCTGGACGCCATCGAGGAGTACATCGGCCACAAGGTGCCGGTGGCCTGGCCCGAGGACGACTGGTTCGAGCCGGTGCCCGAGGTGAAGCGCCCCGCCCGGTCCGGTCGCCCCAGGGGCCGGTCCCGACCCGGCGGGCCTCGGGGGCGCGGAGGTCGGAGAAGGGGCTAACGCTTCGCCCCCTGCCGGATCCACTCCCGGATCCGGTCGATGTCGGCCTGCCCCAAGGGGTCCGCGCCCAGGGGCATGCGGGGGGTGTCTCCTCCGTCCACGATCCGGTCCACCAGGTAGCTCGAGTCCGGGTCCCCGGGCACCACCCGCTTGCGGTCGGGCCGGCGGTGGGCCGGGGCGTCCACCAGGTCGGAGTACGCCCGCTCGTCCCCCAGGTGCAGCCCGCCAGCGGGCCGGTCGCCCGAGTGGCAGCCCGTGCCGGCGCAGTGGGGCTCCAGCACCTCGGCCACCAGGGCGGCGAACTCCCCGCCGCCCCTCGCGGGGGG
>JAADGT010000354.1:10459-17789 GCA_013152215.1 Deltaproteobacteria bacterium | reverse complement strand
CTCTGGAGGAGCTCCTCCTCCGGGTGGTGCGCAGCCGGCCCCCGCCCCGCCCGGCTCCCGCCCCGGCAGCCCCGGACCCCGCGTGCCGCAGACGCCTGAGCCGGGCCCAAGAGGAGGCGGAGCGCGCCCGCAAGGACCTGGAGCGGACCCGGGAACGGCTGGAGCGCCAGCAGGAGGAGAACCGGGCCCTCCAGCGCCAGATCGAGGAGCTCAAGGTGATCGAACGCATCATGGAGTTTCGAAACCCGAGGACGCCGTGAGCCGGGCCGGTGCCGAACAGATCCTCGTGGTGGACGACGACAAGGACCTGCTGCGGCTCCTGTCCCTGCGGCTTCGATCGGCCGGGTTCCGGGTGGTGACGGCGGAGAGCGCGGAACAGGCCCTGGCGGTTCTGGCCACCACCCAGCCGGACCTGGTGATCACGGATCTGCGCATGGAGGGGATGGACGGGATGGGGCTGTACGAGGCCCTCCGGGAGCGCCAGCCCTCCCTGCCGGTGATCATCCTGACCGCCCACGGGTCGATCCCCGAGGCGGTGGAGGCCACCCGCCGCGGGGTGTTCGGGTTCATGACCAAACCGTTCGAGGGGAAGGAGCTCCTGGCGGAGGTGCGGCGGGCCCTGTCGCTGGGCGCGGGGACGGGGACCACCCAGGACCTGCGGTGGAGGGCGGGCATCGTGACCCGAAGCCCGGCCATGGAGGAGGTGCTGCGACGGGCCCACCTGGCGGCCCAAGGAGACGCCGTTGTTTTGATCTGGGGCGAGAGCGGCACCGGCAAGGAGCTGCTCGCCCGGGCGATCCATCGGGCCAGCTCTCGCAACAAGGGGCCGTTCGTGGCGCTCAACTGCGGGGCCATTCCGGAGCCCCTATTGGAGTCCGAGCTGTTCGGGCACACCCGGGGGGCGTTTACCGGGGCCACCGAGGAGCGCCTGGGACTGTTTCGGTCGGCCCAAGGGGGAACGCTGCTGCTCGACGAGATCGGAGACATGCCCCTGAGCCTGCAGGTGAAGCTGCTGCGGGTGCTCCAGGACCGTGAGATCCGTCCCGTGGGAGCCTCCCGCACGGTTCCCGTGGACGTGCGGGTGATCGCGGCCACCCACCGCAACCTCGAAGAGGCGGTTCGGCAGGGGAGGTTCCGGGAGGACCTGTACTACCGGATCCACGTGGTGCGCCTGGAGATCCCCCCCTTGTCCGAACGGCGGGAGGACATCCCCCTGCTGGTCGAGCACTTTTTGGCTCGGTTGGCCGAGCGGTCCGGTCGGGAGGTGGCGGGATTCGCGCCCGATGCCATGGAGCTGCTGCTACAGGCCCCCTGGCCGGGAAACGTTCGTCAGCTCGCCAACGTGGTGGAGCACGCCTTCACCCTGACCACGAGCTCCATCATTCCGGCCGATCTGGTGAGGGAGGCGCTTCGGGAGCCTGGGGAGGCCGTTCCCCCCCTTGCCGAGGCCCGGAGACGCTTCGAGCTGGAGTACCTGGTGCGGGTGCTCCAGATGACCGGGGGGAACGTCACCCGGGCGGCGCGAGTCGCGGGACGAAATCGAACGGAGTTCTATCGGTTGCTGCGCCGATACCATCTGGATCCCAGCCTGTTCAAAGGCTCCCCCGCCCCCCGCAGCTCGTCCTCTTGAGCCGGCAAGCGGCGTGAAACGCTCGCTCCCGCCCGGGGGAGAGCGGAATCCAGGGGTTCAGGCCGCGGCCGGGCCCGACTCCGACCCCCTCAGCCGATGGAGGATCGCGGCAAGGGTCTGCTTCTGGGCCTTGAGCCCCTCGCGAAAGTCCTTCCGGTCCGTGTCGGCGATCTCCATGCGCAGCTCGGAGAGCGCGTAGTCCAACACCTGGGCGAGGGTGCGTGCCTCCTCCTCCGAGAGTTCCACTCGGACCATGGTTCTTCCTCCTTCCTCGTCCCTCCGTCCCCCCCTCACACTCGGTTTCGGACCGCCTCCGACGAGTCCGACCCCTCGCTGGGGGGAGCCTGCGAGAGGGTCAAGGGGCAACCCGGCGCGTGTTCGTCGTAACGCGCCTCGTACCCGCATTCGCCACACTGGGAGGCCACGTGGGCACCGCACTCCTGGCAGCGGATGATCTCCAGCCCGTACGCGTGATTACACATCGCGATCCCTCCGCGTATGGTGAACATTGGGGGCGAAGTGTTCTTTAGCCACACGCCATCCCCCCCGGCAAGATGTCTCGAAGGGAAAATACCGGATCGGTTCGTTCGTATATCCGGTCGTTACCGAAAAGCCGTACGGAAAAGGTTTCCAGCAGCGGGCTCCACACGGATAAAGCAGAGACCCGATGGGATACTTCGGGGCGCGGTCGGTTGAAACCACGCCTCCCCGAACCTATAGTCGTTTTCGTTTCCAATCCTTTCGGTACCGGCCGAAACCACCAAGGGAGGATGTGTGCCATGAACGGGACCTGTTTCGCTTGCGGCGCAGTTGCGAACGGCATCACCGCACCGCTGTCGGACCATGCGGCCGAGATCGAGGCCCGGGGACGGCTCTACTTCGGGTTGCCCCGGAAGGCCGTGCTGTGTCCGGCCTGCACCGAGGACGTGGTGCTCGTGGGAAGGGCGATGTGGGAAGAGGAAAGGGCCTCCCTGTGCCCTGCCTGCCGGAAGGAAAGCCCGGTCGGGGAGGAGTGGGCGGCGATGCCGAGCACGGGTTCGGGTTACCCCGTGAGCCGGGGAGCGCGGGCCTGATCCGTCCCTCGGTTTCATCTCCTCTCCTGCGGGCCGCGCGGCCCGTTTTTTTGTGGCCCAGGGGCCGGAGCTCAGTCCGAGGTCCAGAACACGAACCCCGACCGGTCGAGCACCGCTAGGTCGAACGGGCCGGCCACTGCGTTGTCCCGCTCGCGGATTCGGCGCATCCCCTGGATCACGGCCTCCACGAGCCGCTCCCGGGCCGGCTCCCCGAGCTCCCGGTACAAGCGGGTCTCGAGCCCGAGGCGGCGGGGAGCGGTGACGACCCCTTCGACCCGCACCCCCTGATGGGGGTTTCCGTGGTCCTCGGAGGCGTAGAACGCCAGCCGGCACCTTCCGTCCGAGTCGCGCCCGGCCAACAGCAGGTACGACCGGCGGTGGGCCTCGGGGTGGTCCCGGAACCACCGTTGCCCCTGGCGTACGAACGCCTCGTACTCCCTTCGAAACACCTGCACGACGTAGGGCTCGATCTCCTCGAACTCGGCCGCGCTCCGGTGCTGGAGCACCCTGGAGAGCGTTCGGCTCAGACCGATGCCCACGGCCGCACCGGCCGTGGCGATGGCGGCCTGAGCGCCCAAGGGGTAGAGCTTTCGGAGAGTGGATCCACTGCCCGTCCTCGTTCTCCATCACCACCCGCCGGTCGGCCGCCAGCACCACCCCGTCCGGCCACGCACATCCTACCAGCTGGGACATCCTGTCCACCTCTTCCTGAGTGCGCCCAAACGAACCCCCGGCTCCCGACCCGCCGCCAAAGCTGACCCCATGCCCCACCGTCGAAACGTGGAGCCGGTCCCGGCCCGAGCCTACCCCTTGCCGGAGACCATGGCAAAGCGGCCGCCCCCCACGGCGTGACCTGAGTCAATGGCGGCGGGGTGGCGATCGGGTATGATGGAGCGCGTCGGTCGGACGCAGACGCAGGAGGGAACCGTGAGCATACCTGGAAACTGCCTCACCACCGCCATGGGCATCCTGCCCCACACCGACGTGGACCGGGCCTTGGAGTTGGCCCTGAGCCTCGACATCCCGTTCTGGCCCCAGTTGCCGCGTCTGTCGTACTACGAGGACATGTACGTACAGGTCTCGGAGAACTTTCCGGGGGTGCGGATCGACGAGAGGAACCAACGGATCGACTTCTCCACCGAGCGGTTTTACGAGGAGCTGCCGGCGTTCCTCGAGCGCATGGAGGATCCGGACCTGTATCGGCTGTCCGAGAGGTACTCGGCGGTGTACCACCGCTTCCTCTCCCTGGACCTCTCGGATCGGCCGGCCATCCGGGGGCAGATGGAGGGTCCGATCTCGTTTGGTTTCAGCGTCAAGGACGAGAACGACCGGCCCCTTATCTACGACGACGAGGTCCGGGGGCTGTTGATCGACTTCCTCGCGCGGAAGGTGAACACCATGGGCGAGGAGCTCCGGGCCAGAAACCCCAACGCCTTCATGTTCGTGGACGAGCCGGGGCTGGAGTTTTTGTTCTCGGCCCTGGCAGGGTACACCGACACCGCGGCGCGCCAGGACCTGGACGCCTTCTTTTCCTCCATCCAGGGGAAGAGGGGGGTGCATCTGTGCGGAAATCCGGACTGGGACTTCCTGCTGAACACGTCCATGGACGTCCTGAGCTTCAACGCCTTCGGCAGCGGGGACCGGTTCGTGAACTACGCCCCGAGCCTCCGGAGGTTCCTGGAGGGCGGGGGGGTGATCGGGTGGGGGATCGTGCCGGCGAACTACGACGACTACCGGGCCACCGACCTCACCGAGCTGCTGGACCACCTGGAGCGGCTGTGGGACGCCCTGGAGCCGACCGGTCTGACCCGCGAGATGCTCTTGCCGCGAAGTCTGTTGCTCCCGGCCACCTGCGCGCTGGTGAACCCCGACCGGGAGCACACGGTGGAGGCCTGCTACGATCTGCTGCGGGAGCTGAGCTTCCGGGTCCGGGACCGCTACGGGCTGGGAGGGGTGGGATGAGGCCGGTCAGACTCTTCGGCAGGGGGGTGGTCGCGGCGATCGGGTTCTGGGTCTGGGTTTCGCCCCTCCCCTCGGGGGCCGCGGCCTGCCCGCCGGACCTGTTGGAGTCGGCACGGGCCTACCGGGATCGCTTGAACGCCGAGGGCCAGGCCGTGCGCGCGTCGTCGGCCGATGCCCCCCTCGGGGTCGAGGAGACCGTGTTCTTCGACCTGGCCGCCCACGCATGTCACAAGGGGCCGGGCCAGACGTACCGGGTCTACGGCGAGCCGGAGTGCGCGGATCCAGGGAGGGAGGGCCGGATCGCAGTGGACCTGCCGTACCGCCTCTACTTCCGCCGTGCCCTGACCCTGCCGGAGCTCTACTCCCAGCCGTGGAAGCCGGGCTCCGACGGCATCCTGCGGGTCGAGTTCGAGCGGGAGCAGGGGGGCGGTCGTTGGGTGCCGGTGGGGCGACGCGAGGTGCTGGACCTGGGGAAGAAACGCGGGCAGGGCCGCCGGTGAGCCCCCCGCCGCCGGGAGATCGGGACGAGGGGGCTCAGGTCTCCGTGGGCTTGTGGCAGAAGTAGCACTTCAGGTGGTCGGGCCGGACCGGGCCCGCCGGGGTCAGGTGATCCTCGGGCATGGCGGTTTCGGAGTCCCGGCCGTGGCACGACGGGCAGGCCTCGTAGGCCTTGCGGTCGGCATGGGTTGCGTCGGGCGGGAGCCGGGGGGTGGAGACCGGCGGCGCCCGGAACAGCACGAACAGCACCCCCGCACACACCAGGACGAACAGCAGATGCACGTAGCGGCGGTTCATGGGAAGGCCTCCCTCGAGAGAAGAGGCCGCATTGTAGCCCAAGGCGTCACGAAAAACACCCCTCGGCCCGAGGCGAGGGGTGTCGCGGGGGAACGCGTGGTCGGCCGGGGGGGCACCTCAGCGGTTCACCGCCACCAATCCGGGCTGGATCCGTTGGAGGGTGTCGTCGTCCAGGATCCGTTGGGTCAGGACGCAGTCGGGATACACGTAGTCCGCGAGCACCCGCGCGCACGGGGCCCCTGTCTGCTCTCGGATCTCGATCTCGTCCCCTTTGTGCACCCACCCACCCCCGCTCACGAGCAGCCGCCCGCCCACCACGGCCACCACCTGGCCGGGTTCACTGGGCAGCGGCGACTCCTTTCGGGCCAGGGTGGCCACGAGGGCCTCGACCGCTTCGCGATCCGGGGCAAAGGGCTCCAGGTCGAGATATCTCTCGAAGTGATGGCGGGCCAGACGGAAGGCTCGGAACCCCTTGAGGAACGCCACCCCCAGGTTGTAATGGGCCTCTGCGTACTCCGGCACGATCTCCAGGGCCTGCAGGTAGCAGTCGATCGCGTCCGCGTAGCGTTTGGCCGCGAGAAACTGGTTGCCCGCCTCCTTGACCAAGCGGGCCGAGCGGGGAATGTCCGCCGCGGCAGCCCCCGCCGCAACCACCAGGACCGTCGCCAGAGCCGCAATCCTCCGAAGCCACATGGTGCCCCCTTTCTGTGAAACGAAGCGCCCGTCCCCCTTGCAATCGGACGGGCCAACCGAACGGGAATCGAAAGGCCTCCAGGTGGGAAAATCGTTTCCCAAACGTAGCAAAGGTTTTCCCCCGGTCAACCCTGACCGTTCCCCCATGTCGGGCCGAAGCCCGGAAAGCGAATCCGGGCGAAACCCTACGCCGAATCTTCTTTCAATCACCGTGCCAGCCACTGGAGGGGTCGGCCAGAGGCCGCAGCTCTCAGAGCTCGAGCGGCTCTACGCCGCACACCACCGCCCCGAGTTCCTCTGGCCCGATCCGCTCGTGTTCGCCCGCGGATGGGCGGATCCCCAGGACGGCGAGGTGGCCGCCCTGGTGGCGGCCGCGTTTGCGTACGGGCGGGTCGAGAAGATCCTGGAGGCCCTGGGGGAGATCTTCGGCCACCTGGGGCACCGGCCCAGGGAGGCCCTGGGCCGCGTTCCGCCCCGCGAGTGGCAGGAGCGGCTCGGGGCGTTCGCGTACCGGTTCCACAAGGGGGGCGACGTGGCCCTGCTGCTCCACCTGGTGGCCCAGGCCCTGGAACGGTGGGGGACCCTCGCGGACCTGTTCGAAAGGTCGGATCCCGGCGACGATCTCAAGACGGCCCTGTCTCGGTTCTCGCAGGCCATTCTCGGCGGGGACCCCCGACCCCTCCTCCGGGAGCCCCGACTGCCCTCCCGCCACCCGGTGCGCCATCTGCTGGCGTCCCCGGCAACCGGGGGGGCGGCGAAGCGGATGTGCCTGTTCCTGCGGTGGGTGGTGCGGCGCGACGCCCTGGACCCCGGATACTGGCACGGCCGGGTGGATCCGGCCCGGTTGGTGGTCCCCCTCGACGCCCACGTGGCCCGCGTGGGGCGGATGTTGGGGTTCACGGCCCGCAAGAGCAACGACTGGAAGACCGCCGTGGAGATCACCCGCAGCCTGGCCGCGTACGATCCGGCCGACCCGGTGCGGTTCGATTTCTCGTTGTTTCGGTACGGGATGGGGCGTTACGGGCCGGGTTCCGTCTGAAACGGGTAGAGGGAACCGAGCCCGAGGAGACGGGTGAGCTCGTCCAGGGCCGTGCGGGTCTCCCGGAGCAGTTGGGGGTCGGCCAGATCCTGAAACACCAGCCGATCGCGGTAGTGGCGGTTCACCCACCCGCGCAGC
>JAADGT010000354.1:0-10381 GCA_013152215.1 Deltaproteobacteria bacterium | reverse complement strand
CACGCCGGCCCCCCGCCGTTTCGCATGCTCTGGCGCACGCGGACGTAGTGCACCGCACGGATCGGGCCGGGCCGCTCCACCAGTTCGGTCAGGATCTCCCGGGCCGCGGGGTCGCGGCGGCACTCCGTGGGCGCCACCACGGCCATCCCTCCTTCGGGCAGGGTGAGGACCTGGCTGTTGAAGAGGTAGGTGGCCACGGCCCGGGAGAGCGGGAGGCGCCTTTCGGAGACCACCTCGAGGTGCAGGGGGGTGCCGAACGCCGCCTCGAACCGCCGGGCGAGGCGGCGGGCCGCGGCCCGGTCGGCCCAGGCCTCGGAGTGGACGAGCAGGAAGTCCTCGTTTCCCACGGCCGCCACGTCGTTGTGGAACACCCCCGCGTCCACCGCCTTCGGGTCCTGGCGCAGCAGCACCACGCGCTGCGGGGCCAGGCCGTGGGACCGGATCAGGGCCTCCGAGGCCTCTCGGCTGTGACGGGCCGGAAACCGGGAGGGCTCCCGGCCCTCCACCCGCAACGCCCGGCGGCCGTACACGAACACCTCGATGCCGGGGGCGCCGTGGCCGGGAGCGAGCCGCATGTGGTTTGCGGCTCCCTCGTCCGCCAGGGCCGGGTTCGACGGAAGCGGGGGGTGAACCACGAATCGGTCGGGGTCGGGAAAGATCCGGCGCAGCAGCCGGTGGGTGAAGGCCGCCTCCAAGGAGCGGTGAAAGTGGGAGACGAGGTTGGCCGGGGTGATGTGAACCCGGCCGTCCGCCGTGTCGGTCGATGGGCTCACGGTGGCGGCGTTGGCCGCCCACATGCTCGACGCGCTCGACACGGCCGCCAGGAGGTCCGGGGCGTCCCGCAGACAGCGCGCCAGCACCTGCTCGTCGGTTCCGGTGAACCCCAGCCGGCGCAGGGTTGGAACATCCGGCCGCTCGTGGGGGGGAAGGACGGCCTGGGGCACCCCCAACCCGGCCACGCGTTCCATCTTCCCGATTCCCTCCAGGGCCGCGGCCCGGGGATCGGAAGGGGCTCCCTGGTGATCCATGGAGGCCAGATTGCCGTACGCCAGCCCTGCGTAGTGGTGGGTGGGCCCGACCAGACCGTCCAGCTGGAGCTCCACCGCGGCGGCCGGGTCCTTTCCCCGGGCGGAGCCGTCGACGCGGCCCCCGCGTCCAGCAACGGAAGGCGTGCCCATCACCCACCGGTCGGAGCCGGCCGCAACGGGGCACAGGCCACCGGAGCGCCGGGGGAGATCCGGAGAACCTCGAACCCATCGGGCGGAAGCAGGGCTTCGGGGGCATCCCGCGGGAAGTGGGCGAGCACCACGGGGGCCCCGGAGGGGGAGGGCGCCACGAGGTGAGGCACCCCGGCCGGACCCGGATCGCCGGAGGCGGCAGGGAGCACCCGGGTTTCGCGCACGGTCCGGATCTGGTCCCGTGGGCAGCCCACCACGGGGCCGCCGTCGAAGATGTCCACGAAGCCCAGCGGGCGAAACCCCTCCTGGCGCAGCAGGGCCAGGGCCGGTTCCGTCTCCGGATGCACCCGCCCGATGACCCGTTGGGCCTCCTCGGGGAGGAGGGGCACGTAGATCGGATGGGCGGGCATCAGTTCCGAGATGATCCGCTTGTCCCGTACGCTCAGGTAGTCGGCCTTGGGGAAGTCGAGGCCGAAGAAGTGGCGGCCGATGGCCTCCCAGAACGGGCACCGTCCCCGGTGGTCCACCACACCGCGCATCTCGGCGATCACCTCCCGTTCGAACCGGTGGGGCTGGCACGCCATGTACAGGAACCGGCCCAGGGACAGGAGCCGGCCGTTGCCGTGCCGGCGGTAGGAGGGTGCCAGGTACAGGCTGCCGATCTCGCAGGGGCCGCTGTGCTCCCGAACCGGGTGCAGGCACCGAATCCGGCGCCGGATGCCCAGCACCTCGGACCGCAGCTCGTGGGTCTCGAGCCGGTAGGTGTAGAACGGCTCGAACCCTCCCACCTTGGCGACGATGCCCGAGGTTCCGGCCAGGGCTCCCGTCCGACGGTCCTCCAGCACGAACAGATAGGACTCCCCCCCCGGCCTGCGGACGTCGCGACCGAACGCCTCGGCACCCTCCCACACCCGTTCGGCCAGAAGCTCGGGGTCCTTGGGGAGGCTCGTGAGACCGTGCCCCGAGCCGACAACGAGCTCCACGACACGGTCCACGTCTTCCTTCCGGACCGGCCGAAACACCATCACGGCGGAACCTCCCCTTCCCCGGGGGGGCCTTGGGAGAGCACCGCCTCCACCCGATCGGCCACCGCGTCCAGGTCGGCGTCGGAGACGGCAGGGGTGGGAACGAGGAACCGCACCCGGCACGGGGCGTGGCCGGCCGTGAACGCAACCACGCCGGCTTCGAACAGCCTCCGAACCACGGCCCTCGCCGCGGTCGTCGAGCCGTCGAACGGGGTGAACGCCACCATGGCCCCGATTCCGTAAGGCCCCCGGATCCATCCGGGCATCCGGCGCTCCATCTGCTCGAACCTCTCGGCGAGACGGAGGTGCACCCGGGCGTTGCCGCCGTCCGGACCGAACAGGTCGGACTCCCGGAGCACCCGGAGCACGGCCAGGCCCACGCGGAACGAGGCGGTGGCCCCGGTGAACGTCTGGCTGATCAGGCCGGTGGGGGGACGGTAGTCCTCCCGGAACAGGGTGGCGCACACCTGGGTCATCTTCCCCACCGTGACCAGGTCCACCAGGTCGTCGAGCCCATAGTGCTGAAAGGCGAACGGAGCCAAGGTCCTTCCGAAGGTCTGGATCTCGTCCACCATCACGGCCACGCCGCTGTCCCGCAGCTCCGTCATGAGGGCCCGGAAGAACTCCCCGTCCCCGGGGAATCCGCCCCGCTCCCCCTGAACGAGCTCGAACACCATGGCCGCGTGCCGCCCCGGGTACCGGTCCAGGTGTGCGCGGAGGGCGGCCCGGGCCCGGTCGGTGCTGCCCCGGGGGTCCGTGGGCTCGAAAAACGGAACGTAGTCCACGGCCACGGTGGGGGGCAGCCCCTCGCGGTAGGCGGGGCGGTCCGTGACCCAGGCCAGCGCCAGCGTTCTACCCGCAAACCCGCCTTCGAAGGCCAGGATGCGGTCGGCCGGTCGGTGGCGGTGGAACGCGAGCTTCAAGGCGTTCTCGTTGGCCATGGCCCCGCTGGTGGTGAAGAACACGTGGTCCAACCCGGCCCCCCGGGCGTTGGCCAGGCCGAGGAGCTCCTCCGCAAAGGAGAGCGCCAGGGACGTCTGCTGGAGGTTGCCCTGCATGGCCATGTCCTCCAGGGCGGCGTCCAAGCCCGCCTGGAGCACGAGGGGATGCCCGTGGCCCAGGAAGTGGACCCCGATCCCTCCGATCATGTCGTACTTCACGCTTCCGTCCGCCAGCTCGACGAACGGCCCCCGCCCCGCGCCGGAGCCGAGGTAGGGCAGGGCCAGGGGGGCGCCCCGGAGCTCTCCCCACCGTTGCACCGCTTCGGACGCCGGCGCCGACAGGGCGGGATCGGGGGGCCGGATCCCCGTGATCCGGGCCTGCGCGTCGCCCACGGCCCCGGCGAGGAGCCGCCGGGCCTCCCGTACCTGGGGATCGGTGCGCAAGAGGTCGGCCGACAACAGCCTGCTCACGGCACGGCCCCCGGCGAACGGCCACCGGCACGACAGGCGGCATTCAGGGTCCGCAGGAACTCCGTCACCAGCTCGATCCGTTCCTCGAGGCTGTGGAGGTCCACCCACTCCTCCGGCGTGTGCATGCCGTCTCCACGGGGGCCGAGGCCGTCGGCGCACGCAACGCCTGCGGCCGACAGCAGGTTCGCGTCCGACACCCCGCCGCTGGGGGCCCAGCGGAGCGATCGGCCGATCCGGCCGGCGCACTCCGCCAGTCGTTCGTACAGGGCGAGGGTGCGATCATCGAGGCGTCTCGGTGGTCGTCCGAACTCCCCGTGGACTTCGAGCCGCACGTCGTAGCGCGCCTCGATCCGCGCGTGAATCCGGGTGAGCCCCTGGCTGAACCGCTGCACGTCCAGCGGGTCGCGGCACCGCACGTTCCACCGAGCCACCGCGCGCTCCGGGATCACGTTGACCGCCTCTCCGCCCCGGATCTCCCCCACGTTGACGCGAACCCCAGGGGTATCTTCGGCCCACCGTTCCAGCTCCACCACGAAGGCGGCCAGGGCGTGCACGGCGTTTCGGCCCTCGTCCGGGTTTCGGCCGGCGTGGGCCCGGCGGCCGTGGACAACCACCGTGAAGTTGCCCGAGCCCGTCCGGTCGGACACCAGCGCGCCGTCTGGGTGGGAGGGTTCGAACACCAGGGCCGCCCCGTACCGGGCGGCTCTGGAGACCAGGAGCGGAGCCGAGGCAGGGGACCCGAGCTCCTCGTCGGGGGCGATCCAGACCCCCCAGCCCACGGCCGGCTCCGGAAGGTCGCCGGCCTCGAACCGGCGAAGGGCTTCCCAGGCCACGGCGATGCCGCCCTTGGCGTCGAGGGCACCGACTCCCCGCAGGGTGGGGCGACCACGGTGGGTGCCCCGCTCGGGAGGGGCGGCCAGGGGGAGGGCGGTGTCGGCATGGGCCACGAGCAGGACCTGGACAGGGGCCATGGGCCGCTTGACGGCCCACAGGGCGGGCCCCACGGCCACCCTCACGGCCCGGCCGTCTTCGTCCCAGGTGTTCCAGGGGTCGAGGGAGACCAGGTCCACGCAGGCACCGAGGGAGCGGAACAGGGGGGTGAGGCTGGCGACCATTCTCCGGACCCCGGCGGGGTCCCGGCTCCAGGACGCCACCCGCACCCACCGCTCGAGCGTTCCGAACAGGTCGTCCATGGAACCCGGGCGTACCGGCGAACCGTCCCCCTCAGCGCCGTACGACCAGGTCCAGCCCGACCAGGCGATCGTCCCTCCGGGTGTACTTGAGGCGGGCCGTGCTCCCCACCTCGACGTCGGACAGCCGAATCTCCCGGCCGTCGATGCGGGGCCTCACCGCCTCGTCCAGGGTGACCCCCACCGTGAGATCCCCTTTGGGGGTGGGCACCTTGAGCACCACGGTCCGGTACGACACGTCCACGGCGCTGACCCGGCCCTCGACGACCCGGACCTCTCCCGGGCGGATGGTTGCCGCCCACGCCGGTGCGGCAAGGACGGCGCCGGCGAGCACGAGCCACAAGCCCTTTCGAAGCGCGATCATGGCGACCTCCTTTCCCTGGGGAGAAAGAACCGTCGAACCGCACCACGAACCGTAGCCGCTTCCAAAGGGTTGTCAACCGGGCGCGGCTCCTGCCGCGCCCGGCGATCCTCCCTGTCGGTCGATCACTTGGACAGGGGCACCACCACGTACAGGGTGCCGGCGCCCCGCTTGATCAGGAACAGCACGCTCTCCTTTCCCTTGGACTCCGCCAGGGCCTTGCGGTAGGCGTCCAGGTCGGGCACCTCTTCTTGGTTCACCTCCAGGATCACGTCGCCCCGGCGAATGCCCGCTTGGGCCGCGGGGCTGCCCGGCACCACCCCCGACACCACCAGGCCCTCGTCGGTATCCAGACCGAGGTGCTTCTGGAGCTCCGGGGTGATCTCCTGCACCGTGAGCCCCAGGTCCTCCTGGATGCGGGCCTCGCCCGCCAACTCCTCCTCCTTGAGCTCGCCCAGGGTCACCTGAAACGTCTTTCGTTTGCCCTTGCGCAGAACAACCACCTTTACCTTGCTACCCGGGGCGTGCTCGGCCACGATCCGGGGAAGTTGGTGCATCTTGTCGATGCTCTGTCCGTCGAACTCCACGATGATGTCACCCCGGCGGAGCCCGGCCTTGTCTGCCGGCCCGTCCTCCACCACGTCGGAGATCAACGCCCCTCGGGGGGCCTCCAGGCCGAACTGCTCGGCCAGGTCCTTGGTGACCTCCTGGATCATCACGCCCAGCCATCCGCGGGTGACCTTACCCCGCTCCTTGAGCTGGGGCACGATCTCCTTGGCCATGTTCACGGGGATGGCGAAACCGATCCCGGTGCCGCCGGCCACGATGGCCGTGTTGATGCCCACCACCCTGCCTTGCATGTCGAAGAGGGGGCCGCCCGAGTTGCCCGGGTTGATCGCTGCGTCGGTCTGGAGGAAGTTGTCGTAGGGGCCGGCACCGATCACCCTCTGTTTCGCGCTGATGATCCCGGCCGTTACGGTATGTCCGTAGCCGAAGGGGTTTCCGATGGCGATCACCCAGTCCCCTACCCGGATCTCGTCGCTGTCCCCCACCCGTACCGGCTGGAGCTCGACCCCCTCGGGGTCGATCTTGATCACGGCGAGGTCCGTCTTGGGATCGGTCCCCACGATGCGGGCCTCGAACTCGTGCTCGTCGGAGAGCCGCACGACGATCTCGTCCGCGCTCTCCACCACGTGGTTGTTGGTCAGGATGTAGCCCTCACGGTCCCAGATGAACCCAGACCCCAGGCTCTGTGTCTTGAACTCCCGGGGCTGGTCCCCGAAGAACCGGTCGAAGAAGTCGTCGCCGAAGAACCGGCGGAACGGGTCGTTGGGGCCGAAGCGCGGCAGGTTGCGGAACATCCTGCGCGTCTTCACCACCTTGGTGGTGGAGATGTTGACCACGCTGGGTTTGAGCTTCTCCACGAGGGGGGCAAGGCTCTCCGGCGCTCCCCGGGCCGTAGCGCTCGAGGGGAGGCCGAGGAGGGGGGCCAGGAACAGGGCGAGCACAACCCACACAAACGTCCGACGATTCATCTCGCATCACCTCCTTCAGGGGTCGCAAGGCCGACAGGACGGGAAGCGGCACCGGGCGCGACAGGCGCCCGCGGCCGTGGCGGCCCCAATATAAGACCACCGGATGAGGAAGCAATGAGGCCCGGGTTAAAACCCGGTGAGAGCCCGGCGTGGGTCAGGCGGTGAGGCGTTCCAAGATGCGGTGGGCCACCGCGGGCAGGTCGGTTTCCGCCCTGAGATCGTCGGCCACCCTGCCTCGCTCGTCCACGTTCTCCAGGAACAGGTTGGCCACGCCCTCGATTCCGAGGACCTCGAACCAGGCGTCCACGATCCGGTGGAGGCAGGTGAACACCGAGTGGGAGGGACTGCCGGCCGTGGCCAGCAGGGCACCGGCACGGCGGCGCTGGGGCCGCCGGTTCAGGAGGTTCACCCGAGCCCAGTGGCACTGGAACCGATCGATCACGGCCTTCAAGGGGGCAGGCGGACCCAGAAAGTAGACCGGGCTGCCCACCACCAACGCCCCCGCCCGGTCCACCGCCCGATACACCGCGGGCATGTCGTCGTCGCGGATCACGCACTCGCCGGTCTCGGCGCAGCCTCCGCATCCGACGCACGGCCGGACCCTCAGATCGGCGCAGTACAACCGGTCCACCCGCATGCCGGCGTGCTCGAAGGTGGCGGCCAGCCGGTCGAGGAGGAGGTGGGTGTTGCCGCCGCGGCGGGGGCTGCCGTAAACCAGGAGTATCTGCTCTTCCATCGTTCACACCCCGATCCCGAAAAGGCTCTCGATTCGTTCTCCGAACCCATCCCCCCGTGGCGGTACAGTAGTACCAGAAGGGAAGAGGGGAGCAAGGGGAGGGCGGGCTACTGTAAGGTGTCGGGATCGGGAGGGGCTTCGGACTCGTCGTCCTCGGCCGGGATCCGGTAGTCCTCGCGGAGCCATCGGCCCAGGTCGGTGAGCCGGCACCGTTCGGAGCAGAAAGGGCGGTATGGGTTGTCCTCCCAGACAACCGGTGCCTTGCAGGTGGGACAGCGCACGGTCATCTCGCACTCCGTTGAGACGGCAAGGAGGCGTTTGCCCCCAGCCGGAGGTTGCCGCGCGCTACTGTGGCATCGACCCGGACGACCGTGCAAGCGCCGGGCGCCTGGCCTGCCGCGGCCCCGCTGCTCGTTTCTCATGCACAGGTGGCCGCCGCCTCCTCCTCTCCGAACTCCACGTGTTGAGCCTCCACGAACGGCGCCCGCTCCAGGTACGCCCTGAGCAGCGCCGCGTCGCAGAGGGTGTTGATCTCCCTGGGCAACCCGCCGGAGAGCTGGTACACGGCGTCCAGGGCTCGGGGCCGGAACATGCACCGGCCGGCCCCGGCACGCTTGAGCCGGGTGAGCACGTACCGGATGGTCTCATCCCTCGACAGGGGGCCGAGGCGGGCCCGAACCCCGATCCGCTGGTCCAGAGGCGGAACCGAGCGGACCTGCGAAACCACCTCGGGCCCTCCCACCAAAATGAGGGTCAGCAGGAACCGACCGCCGAACCGGGGATTCAGAAGCAGCCGGATCTCGTTCAGCGTCTCCGCCCCCTGGAAAGCCTGGGCCCCGTCCACGACCAACAGGCTCTCCACCTCCCGACGGTGGTTCTCCAAAAGATGGGAACGGATCCGGGCGATCAGGTCTGCCTTCCCTCCCGAGCCCGGCTCCTGGCCCCACCGCCTCAACGCCTCCCGGAGGAACGTCTCCGGGTCCCGGCCGGGTTCCGTCACCACGGCCACGTCGTAGGTCCCCTTCGGCAACGACGCCAGCAACCGGCGGCAAACGAGACTCTTCCCGGAGCCGGTCGGGCCCGTGAGGAGAACCGGCCCCTTTCTCCGGTTCACGGCGTACCGCAGCCGGGCCAGACACTCGAGGTGGCCCCTCGACCCGTAGAAGAAGCGCGGGTCCGGCCGATTCTCGAACGGAGGCATGCGAAGGTTCCAATAGGCTTCGTACATGGGGCCCATCCAGAAAGAAGGGTTCGACGCGTCGGAATCCTGATCGGCATTCGCCAAAGAGACTTTAGATGTTTTTCCTTGTTCGGCTATGCAAACTTTAGCACTCAGGATGGCCCCGCCCGGAAGAGCGCTTGCAGTGGGCGAGAAAGGCTCAAAGTGTAGATTTTTTGCAAACCGTGCTCTCTTTTCCATGCGCGCGCCACTCTTTTCATACCGAGCCGGGGCGCCCCTGGGGCCAGCCCCGGCTCATTCGGGCGTCCCGTCGAGAAACCGCCAGGTGTGCGCCGGATCGAGACAAGCGCATGGGGACGAGAAGGACCGCCAGCGCAACCGGCCCGTTGGGGGGGGCTTTGGGGCGCGGGCACGGGGCACCGACGGTGGTTTCATGGCAGCTCGCTGGGGAACGAACGGCTTTGCGGTGCAGTCGTTCGAGGCACGGTGCGGCGCTCCGGACCGACATTTTCTCGGGGCTTCCCCAGTAGAACGTCCGATAAGGTATATTATGTCAAGTTTAGGATGAGGCGCCCTGTGGGGGGAGCTTTTCCTGCGCGGACCGGGCTGGTAGAGTTTGGCCTCCCCTTTCGTGAACCCAACCAAAGGCTCGGGAGGTCGTGCATGGTCCGCGTACGATGGTTGACGCTGATGGGAGTCCTGGCCGCACTGGCTACTGCGCCCCGGGGGGCGGCCGGGTTCATGTCGGACGGGTGCGGGTCGGGCAAGTGCAGCGACTGCCACACCCTTTCGGTGGACGAGGCGCGCTCGGTGCTGGGCAAGCTGGTGGACGGCGTGCTGGCGGTACGGCAGGCCGAGATCCCGGGGCTGTGGGAGGTGGACGTGGAGAAGCGGGGCCAGAAGCTCCCGGTGTTCCTCGACTACTCCAAGCGGTTCGTGATCACGGGCGACGTGATCGACCTGGGCACCATGACCAGCTTGACCCGGGAGCGCTACATCGACCTGAACCGGATTGACCCGTCGATCATCCCCTTGGACGACGCGGTGGTGCTCGGGGATCCGAAGGCCCCGATCCGGATCGTGGTGTTCGACGATCCGGAGTGCCCCTTCTGCAAGAAGCTGCACCCGGAGATGAAGAAGCTGGTGAAGCGCCGGCCGGACGTGGCGTTCTTCATCAAGATGCTGCCCCTCAAGATCCATCCCACGGCGCGCAAGAAGGCCGAGGCGATCATCTGCGCCAAGTCGCTCCAGATGCTCGAGGACAGCTTCGCGGGGAAACCCCTTCCGGACCCCACCTGCGAGACGGACCAGATCGAGAAGAACGAGCAGCTCGCGAAAAAGATCGGGGTCCGCTCCACCCCCACCCTGGTGTTCCCCGACGGCCGGGTGGTGCCGGGGTACAAGGACGCCGACCGGATCCTGCGCTACCTGGAAAAGGGCGCCGGAGGCTCGCCTTCAGCAGGGACGGCCCGGAAGAAGGCCGACGAGGCGGCGAAGAAGACCCGCTGATGAGCCTTCGGCTCGCTGGAAAGCTAGGAGGCTGGGAGGCTAGGAGGCCTGAAAACCTCCCGGATTCCCGCGCCTCCATCTCACGGTCCGGGGGGGCATGGGGCCTGCTGGAGCGCCGGGCGCGGCTCCTTAGCTCGCCGCGCCCCCCGAACATTCGTTGTTTTGCCGAACTCCCCGGCCATCCGCTGCCTCCCGCCCGAACAAGCTTCTCCGGCAACGGCATGCGAAGGCGCGGCGATCGGATGCTGCACTCGC
>JAADGT010000091.1 GCA_013152215.1 Deltaproteobacteria bacterium | reverse complement strand
AGGCGAAGTACTCGGCCACGTGGGGGTTCGCCTCTCGGCCCCGTTCCAGGTGCCGGGCCACCTCGGTGCGCAGCAGGTGGGTGGTCTGGGTGGTGCCGTGGGGGTCGTGGCAGGTGAAGCAGGTCCACGCCCCGCCGGGCCCCAGGGGCACGTCCTTGGGCAGGCTGAGGTCCGGATCCACGTTGCGGGGATGGCCCTTGGCCAGCACGTCGTGGCAGAAGTTGCACAGCCGCTTGATCTCCAGCCGGGCCGAGCCGCGGCCGGTCAGGAGCCGGCCGCCTTTGCGCACGTGGCAGAACCCGCACCGGCCCTCGCCCCTGCGGGCCCGGTGGGGGTTGGCGTGGTCCAGGGACGAGCCGTGGCACTGGATGCAGAACCCCATGCGGGTCATGCCGGGCTCGGCCCGCAGGAACTCCCGGTCCGGGTCTCCGCCGTGGAGGCGGTGGCAGCTGCGGCACAGCAGGGCGCCGTCGGCGGCCAGGGGGAACCCCTCCGGGATCCGGGCGTCCCGGGCCGCGATGCCCACGGGGTGGGGGTTCTCGGCCGCCTCGTGGCAGTTCCAGCAGTCCGCGATCCGCGGGCCGGAGTGGCAGTCGTCGCAGGCCAGCTCGGCGTGGCTGCCCGCCAAGGGTGCCGGCGCGTCCGGGGCTGCCCCGGACGCCACGCCCCACAGGACCAGAAGCAGGGCCCCGGCGAGCCGCCTCACGGCACCCCCCCCAGCCGGATCAGCAGCTTCCGGGTCGCCTCCTTGGCCCGTTCGTCCGCGATGCGGGGGAACCGGTCCAGGTTTTCGCGCAGCAGCATCAGGGCTCCCACGTTGTCCCCCCGACCGGCCAGCATCCGGGCCAGATCGAGGCGCACCCCGTAGGTGAGGGGGTCGCCCGGATCGGTGGCCAGGATCTCCCGGAACACCCGCTCGGCCTCGGCCGTGCGGCCCAGCCGCGCCAGGGTCTGGGCCTCGAGCCGCCGGCCGGGCAGGTACCGGGGCGCGAACTCCCGCAGCCGGGCGAGGCGCCGCAGGGCGGCCTCGGGTTGGCCGGAACGGGCCAGGGCCAGGGCCTCGTTGTAGGTGGAGAGCCGGGTGTACACGCTTCGGAGGTTGAACCGGGCCTCGGGAAAGTCGGGCTCCGCCTCCAGGGCCTTACGGAACGCGGCCACGGCCGCGTCGAACCGGTCCAGGGAGTACAGGGCCACCCCGCGGGCGTTGTGGACCCGCTCCAGTGCATAGAAGTCGGGGGCCACCTCCAGGAACCGGTCGAGGACCCGGAGGGCCTTCTCGTACTCTCCCCCTTTGAGCAGGAGCAGCCCCTGGAAGTAGTAGGCCTGGTACAGGGCCCGCTCGGTGGGGCCGGGCGGGGTGATCCGCAGGAGCAGCCCCACCCGGTCGTAGGCCAGGGCCGCGTCCCGGTAGTGGGTCATGTCCTGCTCGAACAGCTGGTGGTAGATCCGGGCCAGGGCCAGGGGCGGGTAGGGGTAGGTGGGGTCGGCGTCCTCCGAGCGCTCGAACCCCTCCAGCGCCTGCTGGATCCGGCCGGCCCGGTAGGCCCGCATGGCCTTCTTGTACAGCTCGGACGCCTGCTTCCGGTCGGCCCGCGCAGGCCCTGGCCCCAAGGCGAGCCACACGGCCGCCGCCAGCGCGGCCCAGGCGAAACGGCCCATCCTCTTTGCCTCCCGCCCCGCCCAGATCCCCCTCCGCATCACGCCCCACGGCCCCAAGGATACCCGCCGGCCCCGGCCGACGCATCCCCCTTTGGGGTGAGACGGAGGGGATTCCCGCAGTTTTTGTGCCGGTTCTCCCGATTTATCACTTGCGCACTCCCCGAACGGGTGTAATCCTTTGCAGCTCTCGGGTATCCGTCTCACCCCGACGACCGAAAGGAGGACCGACATGAAGAAGTACCAATGCACCGTGTGCGGCTACGTCTACGACCCCGCCAAGGGCGATCCGGACCACGGGGTCCAGCCGGGCACGGCGTTCGAGGACCTGCCCGACGACTGGACCTGTCCGGACTGCGGCGCCGAGAAGGACATGTTCGAGGAGATGTGATGCATCCGGTGGAGATCGCCGACGGGATCCACTGGGTGGGGGTGCTCGACCCGCAGCTTCGCATCTTCGACGTGATCATGCGGGCCGAGCAGGGCACCACGTACAACGCGTATCTGGTGCAGGGCCGGGACAAGACCGCCCTGATCGACACGTCCAAGGGGCGGTTCACCGACACCTTCCTGGAAACCCTGGGCCGGGTCGTGGACCCGGCCCGGATCGACTACGTGGTGCTGAACCACCTGGAGCCGGACCACTCCGGGGCCCTGGGCGCGTTGCTCGAGGCGGCGCCCCGGGTCCGGGTGGTGGTGACCAAGCCGGGCAGCGTGTTCCTGCGGCAGATCCTCAACCGCGACGTGGATCCGATGGTGGTCACGGACGGCCAGGAGATCGACCTGGGGGGCAAGACCCTCCGGTTCCTCGTGGCCCCGTTCCTCCACTGGCCCGACACCATGTTCACCTACGCGGTGGAGGACCAGGTCCTGTTCCCGTGCGACTTCCTGGGGGCCCACTACTGCGACGACCGGTTGTTCAACGACCTGGTGGACAACTACGAGTACGCCTTCCGGTACTATTTCCACGTCATCATGCGGCCGTTCAAGGAGCACGTGCGCAAGGGCTTGGAGAAGATCCAGGACCTGCCGCTACGGGCGGTGTGCCCGAGCCACGGGCCGATCCTGCGGACCCGGATCGGGGAGTACCTGGAGAAGTACCGGCGGTGGGCCGCCGAGCCCGACAAGGGCCCGGCCAAGCGGCTGCTGGTGTTCTACGCCAGCTCCTACGGAAACACGGAGAAGATGGCCCGGGCCATCGCGGCCGGCGCCCGGCAGGCCGGGGCCGACGTGGCCCTGTTCGACCTGGTGGGCGTGGACTTCGAGGCCGTGTTGGACGATCTGGAGGCTGCCGACGGGGTGGCCGTGGGATCGTGCACCATCAACGGCGACGCCTTGGAGCACGCCTGGCTGCTGCTCGCGTCCATGGCCACGGTGCGGGTCAAGGGCAAGCTGGGCGCGGCGTTCGGTTCCTACGGCTGGAGCGGCGAGGGGCCCAAGATGCTCGCGGAGCGGATGCGGGGCCTCCGGTTCCGGGTTCCGGAGGACCCGTTGCGGGTGCAGCTCGTTCCTTCGGACGAGGACCTGGCCGCCTGCGAGGACTACGGCCGGAGGCTGGCCGAGGCCTTGTAGCTCGCGAGCCCCCGAGACCAAAGCGGCCCAGCGAAGCGCCGGGCCGCTTTTTTTACCGAACTTTAATGCGGCGCTAAGGATGCTTTCATACTGACCGGGTAGGATGTTCACCGTAGGCGAAGCAAACGGAACGAACCCGGCGGGTGGCAGCGCCGGGACGCCGCGAGCCTCTCCTCATCTTCCTCCTCCTGCCCGAAGGGGGTCGCCGGGACCGGTGGCCCCCTTCGGGTTTTTGTTGACCTGGCGACAAAATAGGCGTGTTACCTTGGAGGGAAGCCCCGTCAGGCCCCTGTGTAGCCCTACAACGGGAAGGGTAACTTTCTTGGGTCCGGGGCTCATTGCCGGCGGCGGGGCATGGGTTTCAGGAGCCAGAATTCAGGGGACAGAAGCCAGAAAAAGGACAAAGACACTGTGGCCAAAGCGACGTCGTGGGATCACGACCCGTCCACTGACATCTGTCCTCTGACGCCTGATCCCCATGCCCCCCGGACCGTGAGGTGGAGGCAAAGAGGCATGGTGATTCCTAGAACGCATGGGAATCCGGGAGGTTTTCAAGCCTCCTAGCCTCCCAGCATCCTAGCGTCCTAGCGGAAGTTACTGGGAAGGGCAGGTCCCTTGCCCTTCCGGTCAGGGGTCTAGTCCGTGTGCCTCACGATCAGCACGGGGATCCGGGCGCGCTGGGTCACCCGGTGGGCCACCGAGCCCAGCAACACCTCGCCCACGGCCGAGTGGCCGTGGGAGCCCATCACGATCACATCGGCACCGCACCGTTGGGCCTCGTCCAGGATGGCCTGATAGGGCCGGCCCTCCACCACCCGAACCTCCCGGACCCGGTCCCGGCCGGCCGGGTCGGTGCAGGTCTCCTCCTCACAGAACAGCTCCAGGCGCTCACGGATCCGCGCCAGGATGCGCTCGCGGCCCTCGGCATCGAGCTTCTGCCGGGTCTCCTTGGGGAGGTACAGGTCCACCATGCTCCGGGCCGTGGGGTTCAACGGCTCCAGGGCGTGGACCACCACGATCCGGGCGTCGTATCGCTGGGCCAGGCTCATGGCCCAGCGGAACACCCGGGGGGCGTGGGAGGAGAGGTCCGTGGCGAACAGAATGGTGCGAATCTCGGGCAGCATGGGAAACTCCTTTCGCTGCGGTGGGAACGGGTCGATCGGTGCCGCTCTGGGGCCGGGGATCCGCAGGGATCAGTCCGGCAGCATCTTGCCGGGGTTCAGGATGTTCTTGGGGTCCAGGGCCTGCTTGATCCGGCGCATGTACTCCAGGGCGGGGCCGTGCTCGGCCTCCACGAAGGAGAGCTTGCCGATGCCCACCCCGTGCTCGCCGGTGCAGGTGCCGCCCTTCGCGATGGAGTGCTCCACCACGGCCCGGTTCACCCGCTGAACCCTTTGTTTCTCGTCCTCGTCGGCCGGATCGAACAGGAGCCCCAGGTGCAGGTTGCCGTCGCCGGCGTGGCCCCAGAAGAACCCGGTGACCCCCTCCCGCTCCACGGCCGCCTTGGCCGCGTCCACCATCTCGGCGTACCGGCTGATCGGCACGCAGGTGTCCACCAGCAGCACCGACCGGCCGGGATGGTTGCGCTTGATGGACTCCAGGGCCCCGTGGCGGGCCTCCCACAGCCGGACCCGCTCGTCCGCGCCGACGCCCCGGTCGATGCGGGTGGCGCCGTGCTCGGTGAGCACCGCCTCCACCATCTCGTACTGGCTCTCCAGGGCCGCTTCGTTCACGTTGTGAAACTCGAGGAACAGCATGGGCCGCTCTTCGAGATCCATCTTACGGTCGCGGTTGATCTCGACCACCACGGCCTCGTCCATGAGCTCGAGGGCCGCCGGGTTCAGCCCGTAGCGGATGGTGTCGCTCACCGCTTCGCACGCCGCGTGCACCGAGGGGAACGTGGCCACCACCGTGAGGTACTCGGGAGGAAGCCCCCGGAGCCGGAGGGTGGCCTTGGTCACGATGCCCAGGGTGCCCTCGCTGCCGATCAGAAGGCGCAGCAGGTCGTACCCCGACGAGCTCTTGATGGCCCGGCTGCCCAGATGGATCACCCGGCCGTCGGCCATGACCACCTCCATGGCCAGCACCGAGTCCCGGGTGGCGCCGTAGGCCACGGTGCGCACCCCCGAGGCGTTGTTGCCGATCATGCCGCCGATGGAGGCCCAGGCCCCCGGATCCGGGGGGAAGAACAGGCCGTAGTGGCGAAGCTGGTCGTTCAGGTCGCGGTACTGGATGCCCACCTCCACGTCCACCTGAAGGTCCTTCTCCCGGATCTCCAGGATCCGGTTCATCTCGCTGAAGTCCAGGACGATGCCGCCGTGGACGGGGATGGGGTTCCCCTCGAGGCTGGTGCCGGCGCACCAGGGGGTCACGGCGTACCCCTTCTCGCCGGCGAGCCTCACCACGGCCACCACGTCCTCGGTCTTCTGGGGCCACACCACCACGTCGGGTCGGTGGGGCTCGTGGTACGACTCGTCCTTGGAGTGGAGGTCCAGGTTGGAGGGGCCGGTGGACACGTGGGACTCGCCGATGACCCGCTTGAGCAGGGCCACGTCTTCGGGGGTCACCCGGGGGTGGGCCATGGGACGCCTCCTTGGGGTTGGGAAGCTTGCGCTCAGCGCCCCTCCCGATCCCACCGCCGCAGCACGTCGCGCTTGATCTTCCCGGTGGCGGTCAGGGGGAGCTCTTCCACGAACGAGATGCGCCGGGGGTACTCGTGGGCGGCCAGCCGCGAGCGCACGTGCTCCTGGATCTGCCGCTCCAGCTCCGCCGTGGCCTCCCACCCCGGCGCCAGCACCAGGTAGGCCTTGACCACCTCGCCCCGCACCGGATCGGGGCTGCCGATCACGGCCGCCCGGGCCACGGCCGGGTGCTGCATCAGGGAGTCCTCGATCTCGGTGGGCCCGATGCGGTACCCCGCGCTCAGGATCAGGTCGTCGGACCGGCCCTGGAACCAAAGATACCCCTCCTCGTCGGCCCGGGCCAGATCCCCGGTGCGGCACCACTCGCCCGTGAACTTCCGGCGGGTGGCCTCGGGGTTGCGCCAGTAGCCCAGGAACATGACCGGGTCCGGCCGGCGCACCGCCACCTCGCCCATCTCACCCGGGGGCAGGGGGTTGCCGGCCTCGTCGATCACGGCCACGGTGTGCCCCGGCACCGGCCGGCCCATGGAGCCGGGCCGCACCTCCATCACCCCGGCACAGTTGGACACCACCAGGTTCACCTCGGTCTGGCCGTAGAACTCGTTGATGGTGACCCCCAGGGCCTCGCGGCCCCAGGCCAGGGTGTCCTCGCCCAGGGACTCGCCGCCGCTGCCCACGGTGCGCAGCCGCGCGCCGAACCGGCTGGGATCGTCCACCTGACGCATCATCCGCAGGGCCGTGGGGGGCAGGAAGGCGTTGCGCACCGCATGGCGGCCCATGCGGAAGAACGCCTCCTCCGGGTCGAACTTCCGGGCCCGGTAGGCGAGCACCGGCACCCCGTGGTGCCAGCTGGGCAGGAGCACGTCGATCAGGCCCCCGATCCAGGCCCAGTCGGCCGGGGTCCAGAACCGGTCGCCGGGCTGGGGGAAGAACTCGTGGGGAAACTCCACCCCGGGCAGGTGACCCAGCAGGGTCCGGTGGGCGTGCAGGGCCCCCTTCGGCGGGCCGGTGGTGCCCGAGGTGTAGATGATGAGGGCGGGATCGTCGGCACCGGTGTCGGCCGGCTCCCGGTCCGGGGCCCCGGCGCGCAGCTCGTCCCAGAACGGCAGCACCCCGGCCGGGGTGTCGGACCCGGTGGTCAGCACGAGCTCCAGCTCGGGCAGCCGGTCCCGGATCTCCAGCACCTTGGCCAGGCCCGGCCCGTCGGTGACCACCGCCCGGGCGCCGCTGTGGGACAGCCGGTACTCCAGGGCGTCGGGGCCGAACAGGGAGAACAGGGGCACGGCCACGGCGCCCAGCTTGTACACGGCCAGGTGGGTCAGCGCGGTCTCCGGGCACTGGCCGAGCAGGATACCCACCCGGTCGCCCCGCCCGACCCCCCGGTGGGCCAGGGCGTTGGCCAGCCGGTTGGACAGCTCGGCCAGGGTGCCGAAGGTGTACCGGGTCTCGGCCCCGGCCTCGTCCACGTAGATCAGGGCCACGGCCTCGGGGTCCTGCCGGTCGCACACGTCCACGGCGATGTTGTAGCGGTCCGGGATCTTCCATCGGAACCGGGAGACCACCTCGTCGTAGGTGCGGCCGGGTGCGAGCATGGCAGACCCTCCGGAGCGGGAAACGTCGGCCCGCCAAAAAGTACCCGTTTTGCTACGTTTTGCAACCCCTGCGCTTGACTCGCCCGGCCCGCGCCCTTATGTAGGGGCGGCCCGCCGGCGAGGCGGGCTCCCCACGCCCGGCGCTCCCCCATGCCCCCGAGGTTTTGGCGTCGGGGCAGGGGTTTCAGGAGACAGATTTCAGCGGACAGAAGACAGGAAATCCCGAAGAGCAGTGTGGGGTCCCCGGGGGATCCTCCCGGGGCACCGGAGAGCCTTTTCCCTGTCCACCGACTTCTGAATTCCGGCCCCTGATACGGCCGCACGCGGCTCTCCAGCAGGCCCCATGCCCCCTAGCTTTGGCGCGGTTCGAGAGCCGCCCGGCCGCCTACTGGACCGAAGGCCCCAGACCGACGACCGACGACTGACGACCAACGACCGAAGTTACAAGGACCGATCCATGGGCAAGGACTACTACGAGATCCTCGGGGTCGCCCGGGGGGCCAGCACCGACGAGATCAAGAAGGCCTACCGGAAGATGGCCCTCAAGTACCACCCCGATCGAAACCCGGGGGACAAGGAGGCCGAGGAGCGGTTCAAGCTATGCGCCGAGGCCTACGAGGTCCTGTCCGATCCCGAGAAGCGGCGATTGTACGACGCCTACGGCGAGGAGGGGCTGAGCTCCCGGGGCGTGCACCACGGCTTCCGGGGGTTCGAGGACATCTTCTCGGCCTTCCAGGACATCTTCGGCGACCTGGGGTTCGACCTGGGGTTCGGCGGCGGCCGGGGCCGGACGCGGGTGCGCCGGGGCCGGGACCTGCGCCACGAGATGACCGTGAGCCTGGCCGAGGTGATCCGGGGGGGCACCCGCAAGATCAAGGTGCGCAAGCCCGCCCCCTGCGCGGAGTGCGGGGGCACCGGCGCGGCTGCGCCCGAGGACGTGCGGCCGTGCCCTACCTGTCAGGGCCGGGGCATGGTGCTCCAGGTGGTGCGCCAGGGGTTCACCACGATCCAGTCCACCACCCCGTGCCCCGACTGCCGGGGAGCCGGCCAGCGGATCGAGCGGCCCTGCCCGGCCTGCGACGGCCTGGGCACGGCCCAGGTGGAGCGGGTGGTGGAGGTGCGGATCCCGCCCGGGGTGGAGGACGGGCAGCAGATCCGGGTGGAGGGCGCGGGCGAGGAGGTTCCCGGCGGGGTGCCCGGCGACCTCTACATCCGGCTGCGCGAGGAGGAGCACCCCTTGTACGAGCGCCGGGGCGCGGACCTGTTCGCCCCCCTCCGCGTGGACCTGCTGACCGCGATCGAGGGGGGCGAGGTGGAGGTGGAAGGGCCCGACGGCGAGCCGCTCCGGGTGCGGATCGACAAGGAGGTGCAGTCCGGCACGGTGAAGGTGCTCCGGGGCCGGGGGGTGCCGGTGCTCGGCCACCCGGGCATGCGGGGAAACCTGTACTTCCAGGTGTGGGTGGCCACCCCCACCGGGCTCTCGAGGGAGCAGAAGGAGGCCTTGCGGGCCGCCTTGTCCGGCACGGGGTCCGCGGCCGAGCCCGAGCACCACGGCGGGTGGAAGGACTGGATCCGGGCCTTTTTCGGCGGCGAGAGGTGAGGGCTCAGGCCCCCTCGGCCACGACCCGGTCGAGGGTGTCGACCAGGCGCTGGAGCCGATAGGGCTTGGGCAGGAACTCGGCCGCGCCCTGCTCGATCAGCCGGCGGATCCGGGCTCGGTCGGCATAGCCAGACACCACCACGATGCGGGGCGCCGGGGTCCGGGCGAGCAGCTCCGCCATGCACCGTTCCCCTCCCATGCCGGGCATGCCCAGATCGAGCACCACGGCCTTGACCCCGGGATGCCACCGCTCCATGCACTCCTCCCCTGTGGACGCGGCGATCACGTCCCACCCGCGCTCGCTAAGGAAGTCCACCACCATCTCCCGGATGGGCTCCTCGTCGTCCACCACCATCACGGTGCCCCGTTGGGCCGGGGCGGAGGCTGCCTCCTGCGGGGGGGGCTCGGGTTCGGGGGCGTCGGCGTGGTCCCGACACCGCGGCAGCAGCACCGTGAACGAGGTGCCCTCCCCGGGCGTGCTGCGGCAGGAGATGTGGCCGCCGTGGGCCTGGACGATGCCGTAGACCGTGGCCAGGCCCAGGCCGGTGCCGGCACCCACCTCCTTGGTGGTGAAGAACGGGTCGAAGATCTGGGCCAAGGTCTCGTCGTCCATGCCCCGACCCGTGTCCGAGACGGTCAGGCGTACCCAGTCCTCCGGCGGCCCTTCACCGGGGGGACGGTCGCCCACGTCCTCCGGCCGGGCCGGGCCGGTCTCGATGGTGAGGACACCCCCTCCGGGCATGGCGTCGCTCGCGTTCAGGGCCAGGTTCACGAGCACCTGCTCGATCTGGGCGGGATCGGCGCGCACCGGCGGCAGGTCCCCCTCCAGCACCGTGCGGATCTCGATCATCCGGGGCAGGGTGCCCCGGAGCACCTCGACGATCTGACGGACCTCGTGGTTCAGGTCCACCGACCGCAGGCGGGACTCCACCTGACGGCTGAACGTGAGCAGTTGGGAGGTGAGCCGGGTGCCCCGACGGCAGGCCTGGACGATCCGGGCCACGCGGCGGCCCAGGGCCGGGTCGGCCCCGAGGGCCGCGTCGAGCAGGTCGGCCTGGCCCTGCACGATCTGGAGGAGGTTGCGGAACTCGTGGGCGATGCCCCCCGCCAGGGTTCCCACCGCCTCGAGGCGCTGGGCGTGGCGAAGCCGCTCCTCCAGCCGGTGGCGCTCGGTGAGGTCGTGGAGCACCAGGAGCACGGCGGGCCGTTGGCCCAGCAGGAGCCGTTGGCCCGCCACCTCCACCGGTACCTCCGCGCCGTCCGGGCGAAGGATGCGGGCCTCGGCAGGGCCGAAACGGTCGGCTCCCTGGAGGGCCTGGGCCCACAGGGCCTTGCCCTCGGCGTCGGCCCACAGGGGGGCCAGGGTGCCGCCGGTGAGGCGGGCCTCCG
>JAADGT010000316.1:5954-16434 GCA_013152215.1 Deltaproteobacteria bacterium | reverse complement strand
TGCTCTCACGCGCCGCAGCGGACCGCGCCGAGGCGGCCCCTGCGAGGCCGTTCAGCGAAGGAGGGGCCCCCAGCCCCACCCCTTGGGAACAGCACGAAATTTCCGAAACACGACACTAGAGACTAGAATTTAGAGAAATCTGAGGGGCCAGGAGACCGACGACCGGCGACCGTAGACCGACGACCGAAGTTACAAGCCTTCCAGCCGGGGGCGTTCTCCCGTGCTCAGGTAGCGGCGCACGTCGGCCAGGATGCGGCCGTGGTCGAAGCACAGGGGGGGCAGGGCATCCCACGGCCAGACCCGGGCCTGCCGGGCGTCGCTGCCCCCCCGGGGGGTGCCCTCCGCCCGGGCCAGGTACACGGTGGTGATCGTGTGGCGGCGGGGGTCCCGGCGGGGGTCGGAGTAGGTGAAGAACTGCTCCTGGAGCCGGACCTCCAGCCCGGTCTCCTCCCGGGCCTCCCGCACCGCAGCCCGCTCGAGCGACTCGCCCTCCTCAACGAACCCCCCCGGCAGAGCCCACCCCGGCGGGGGATTGCGTCGTTCCACCAACACCACCCCCTCCTCCCGGAGGATCACCACGTCCACCGTGGGCAACGGGTTGCGGTATCGGCTCACGCCTGGGCTTCCTTGGTGCGTTCGTTGACGGCCGCGAAGAACTCCTCGGCGTTCGCCCCCTCGGCCCGGCGGTACTCCCCCCACCCCGCGGCGAACCGCAACCGGCCCTCCGGCAGCGCCTCCTCACCCGGGTAGGACTCCTCCTCAAGGGCCGCCAGCAGGTCGGCCGCCCGCTCGCGGGCGGTCTCGGCATCGGCCCCCGGCATCAGCACTGCGAAGGTGGACCCGAAGCAGCGGCCGATCACGTCCTTGGGCGTGCTGCGTTCCCGAATGATCTCGGCCACCCGCCGCAGCACGTCGTCGCCGTGTTTGTGCCCCAGGCGCTCGTTGTACTGGGCGAAGTTGTCGATCCGAACCACCAGCAACCCCAAGGCGGTGCCGGCCAGCCGGGCCCGATCGATCTCCCCCTGGAGCAGCTTCTTGAAGTGGAAGAAGGTGAACAGCTGGGTCAGGTGATCCGTGACCTCCAGCTCGTCGGCGTAGAGCTTGAGCTGCTGGTACAATCGGGCGTTCTCGATCGCCACCGCCGCCTGGCTGGTGAACAGCTCTACGGTCTCGATCACCTCCGACGGGATCGGCCGCTTGCTGATCTGGTTGTCCACGGCCACCACCCCCACGCAGTCGCTCTCGACGATCATGGGGATCACGATGAAACTGCGACTGCGCAGGGCGCGGATCTCGTCATAAGGGGGCTGGAGCCTCAGATCGGGGGGCAGCTCCCGGGCGTTCTCCACCCGGTAGGTGCGTTTCTGAAGGAACGCCTGGGCGATCACCCCACCCCCTGGCCCGAGGGGGAGCCGGATCTCTTCCGGCGACTCGTCCTGGTTGCCGAACGCGCCCTTGCACTCCAGCACCGTGCGCTCCGGGTTGGGGAGGAACAGGAAGATCCGGTCGAGCCCCAACACCTCATGGGCCGCCCCCAAGATGGTCCGGATCCGGTCCTCCAGGGCAAGAGACCGCTGCATGCCCACCGAGACCTCATGGAGCTTCCTGAGGTTCCGGTTCGCCGCCTCCACCCGGGCCAGCAGATCCAACCGCTCCCGGTAGAACGGCTTGATCACGAACGAGATGGACAGGGCCGTGCTGAGGAGGATGGACAGCCCCAGCACCCCGCAGGTCAACAGCACGTACTTCTTGAGGCTCGCCGCCACGCTGCTCGAGGAGGCGTAGGGCTCGTCCACCGCCACCACCCACCCCCGGTCCCGGAGGACCCGGAACGCCACCATCCGGGGCTCTCCGAACAGGGTGGCCAAGCCGATGCCCTCCTCGTAGTCCCCCACCGCCTCGGCGAGCCGGAGACGGTTCCCCTGCCCTCGTTCCCCGAGGGCCTCCAAGGGCTTGCGGGCGGCCAACAGCTCCACCTCGAGCCCTCCCAGGTCCTGGGTCTCCCCCATGGCCGCAGGAGCCGCGATCACCCGTCCCTCCCGGTCGAGCACCCACGCCGAACCGGCCCGGCGCAGCCGGTTGCGCAGCACCACCCGGGAGAGGTCGGACTCCGCCGTCGACGCCCCTGCCACCTCCTCCACGATCCGGGCCAGCTCGGCCGCCTCGGCCCGCAGCCGGGCCTTCACCTCGTCCTCGCTCAGCTTCGTGACCACCGCACCCACCACCAGTGCGGCCAGGGCCACGATGGCGGCGGACACGAGGATCAGGCGAACCCCCAAGCCCGTGGGAACCTTTTCGGCCATGGTCATTCCCTTCCAAGTGACTTTGGGCCTTCGGCCCGCTGGGATGCTAGGAAGCTGGGAGGCTAGGAGGCCAAAAACCTCTTTGTATCTCCTAGCGTTCAAGCAGGAACTGCGTCACAGCATCACAGTCCGGGGGGCATGGGGTCTGTTGGAGAACCGCGTACGGCTCCTTAGCCCGCCGCGCAGCGCCTCCAACGCTCGCACCGTGAAGCCGTTCGTCCCCAGCCGGACGGCCATGGAGCCATTATTGCTGCCCCGTGCCTGCGCGGCGAATCTCATGCTCGGCTTCGCGCGCGGCCGGGAACAGACCCCATGCCCCGCCGCCCACACAAACCAGGGTGGATCGGTGCAAGTTCCTTTTCGCAAACAGGCCGCCTCGCGGCCCACCGGAGCTCACATCTGGTGGCACCCGGCACAGCCCCCCGGGACCGTTGCCATCCGGTCGCTGTCCGAGCCGTGGGGGTCGTGGCAGGTCAAGCAGGTCAGGTTCCCGTCCGGATCCAGCCGCATGCCCGGCACGAGGAACTTGGGCGGACGGCCCACCGGATGCTTGTGCCGGGCCAAGGTCTCGGCGTCGTGACACCGTCGGCACAGGGCCTCTCCCACACCTTTCAGGAAGTACCTGGGGTTGTCCGACGAATGGGGATCGTGGCATCCGGAGCAGTTTCCCTCGGCAAACGGCTTGTGGAGCACGAACCGGTTCATCTTCTCTTTCATGCTCTCATGGCAGGACAGGCACAGATCTCCCTGGGGGAGTCGCAGCTGGAACTTGAACGGCGAGCCGTGAGGGCTGTGGCATACCGTGCAAAACCCCATCGCCACCGGCCCGTGCACATTGGTCCGGGTGAACTGGGCCCGGATGTCGTCGTGGCAGGTAAAGCACAGGTCGGCCCCTTGGTTCAACAGGTCGTATTTGTGCGGCTTGCTCGTGAAGTCGTGGCACGGGCTGCAGCCTCCGACCGGAATCGGTCCGTGAACCCAGGTCTGGTCGGTCAGGTATCCGTGGCACCGCAAGCAGAACGTGGTGATCACGGCCACCTCGCCCCCGCCCTCGGGCTCCATCTGGTGACATCGCCGACACCGGTCCTCGTGGTCCGGGGTGTGGAACTGGAACTCGGGGAACGGCGACTGGAGCCCCTCGCCCATCACCGGCTCCCGGAACAGCACGATCGCCAGGTTTCCCTGCCCCCCGTCCTCCTCCGGGTACCGGATCTCGATGTAATTGGACCCCAGGCTCAACGGGGTACGAACCCAGAACATCTTCCCGTAGTTCTTGGCCTCCCTCTCGCTTCCCCCGTTCAACCGCAGGACGAACGGCCCTTTGCGCCCCCCCGTCAGTCCGACCACCGAGATGGAGTCCTGGTAAGTCTTGGTGAAGTTGTCCGGGGTCAGCAGGACGACGTTCTCCGCCGCCGCTCCCATCTGGCCCGCGGTGGCCCCCTCCTCCACCACCCGGCGTACGGCCTCCTCCAGCTCGTTCCAGCGGCCTTCATTGTACCCCACCACGGTCTGGACGATCCGGCCGGTGCGGTCCACCAACACGTAGGTGGGGAGTGTCGTCACCTGGAAGGCGCGGCTGATCTTGAGGTTCAGGTCCAGCACCACGGGGAACGACAGCATGTCCTTGAACTGGCCGTAGAACCGTCGCACCCGGGCCACATTGTAGGTGTCCAGGTTGATCCCCACCACCCGAAGCCTGTCGGCCCCGTGGCGATTTTGCAGATTGACCAGGCGGGGGAGGGACTTCACGCAACTGGAGCAGTAGATGGAGCCGAAGTCCAGCAGGATGGGAACCTTGCCCAGGTAGTCCCGCAGATCGAACGTCTCCCCGGGCAGCGTCATTCCTGTGAAAGGCTGCACTTTCTCGGCCGAAAAGGAGGGCGTTCCCGCGGCCAGGAGCAGCCCCAGGCACACCCACCCGACGGAACGACGCCACCGGCCCATCGGTCACCGCCCCAGGGCTTTCCGGATCTCGGCCTCCAGCACATCCTTGTCCGTGAGCCCCACCTCGGCAAAGGCGATCTTGCCGTCGCGGCCCACCAGGTACAAGGTGGGAGTACCCGCCACCCCGTAGGGATCGGCCACCACGAAGGATTCGTCCGGGGCCAGCTTGTCGATGAACACCCGGAACTTGTATCCCTGCTGCTTCACGAGGCCCACGATGCTCTTCTTCATCGGCTCGCCATCCAGGGCCACGGCGATCACCTCGAACCCCTTGTCCCGATACTCCTCGTACAGGCGCTCGATCAACGGCATCTCGGCCTTGCACGGCTCGCAGAAGATCGACCAGAACACCAGCAGATGCACCTTCTGTGGGACCTCTTTCGAGAGCTGAAACGTGCGCCCCTCGATGTCCTCCAGCGTAAAGTCCGGTGCTTTGTCACCGGGCTTGAGCATCTCGATGTCCCCGATCATGGGGATGTCGAGGGGGGTCATCTTCTTCTGTTCCGCGATCGCGCCAGAGCTCCAGAGCGCCACCGCTCCGATCACGACGAGCAGAGTCTGCAGGGATTTCCGTGCCATGGTCCCCTCTCCCGATCCCATCCGTACGGTTCACTGCCGTTCGAACTTGACTACGCGCCTGCCGGCCCGGTCCGCCACGTACACGTCCCAGTTCCGCAGTACGAAAAGCCCTGCCGGCTCGAACGCTTCCCCATCGGCCGGCAGGATCTCGGCCACCTTTTCCCCCCGCCGGTTCAGAACCCAGATCTTCCCCGTGGTGCGGTCCGAAAGGAACATCCGGTAGAACGTGGGCTCCACCACGACATCCTCGACCACCGCCCCCTCGGGGAGCCACGACGAAAGATCAAGGGTCTCCTCCCACGCGCCCTCCAGGTCGAACCGCTCCAGACGCCGCCATCCCCGGCTCAGCACCCACACGCCCCCCCGGCCTTCCGGAGTGTAAGCCACGATCACCGGCTTGCCCAGATGGTCACGCCGCCCCCCGGTGCGGCGGTCCCACGAAGCCAGGAACGTGCCGTCGGGCCGAAACACCTGAACCCGTTCGTTACCCGGATCCGCCACGTAAAGACGGCCGCGGCGGTCGAACGTTACGTCGGCGGGGTGACGGAACCGTCCGTCGGCCCCTCCCAGGCTGCCCAGAACGAAGTCCTCGTTCCCGGCGTCGTCCACCACCACCAGCCGGTGGTTGCCCGTGTCCACCACCCAGAGCCGACCGTCCGGCCCGCGAGCCAAGCGCTGGGGCCGCCGCAGACGCAGATCCCCGGCGCCCCGGCTTCCTCCGAAGGTCCCCTGCCACCGTCCCGATCGGGCGAACCGAACCAACGCTTCCCGTTTTCGGTCCAGCACGGTCAAGGTGCCGTCCCGGTCCACGTCCACATCCACGGGCTCCCGCAGTTCGTTGCGGCCCCGACCGTGCTCACCGAACCCCTTCTCCAACCGCCAGGAGAGCTCTCGGGCCCTCGCGCTCCCGCCCCACAGGGCCAGGAGCACCAGCGCCAGGCCGAACCACAGACGCTTCGGGGTTCCTCTCAGGTCCACCACATCCGTCCTTCGGCCCGCTGGAAGGCTGGGAGGCTGGGGTGCTAGGAGGCCTGAAAACCTCACTGCTTTCCAAGCGTTCCAAGCATGGCCACGCCTTTTTGGCGTCGCCTCACGGTCTCGGGGGGCATGGGGTCTGCCGGAAAGCCGGGCGCGGCCCCTAAGCTCGCCGCGCAGCGCCTCCGGCGCCCGGACCGCGAAACGGTACCCCTTGCACGCACCCGTGATGAAACCAACTCCCGTGTCTTGTGCCTGCGCGGCGAATCTCGACGCTCGGCTTCGCGCCCGGCCGGAGGTAGACCCCATGCCCCGCACGCACCGCTCGGGCCGAGACGTACACAAAGTCTGTACCCCGCAAACAGGCCGTCACCTCGCAGCTTACCGCAGCTTCCGAGCCTACTTCGGCTTCACCTTGAGAAGGATCTCTTCCGTCTGCTTCTCGGGGGCCACCTCGGTCTCGGCGGGCTTGGTCTCCTCGGACGCCGGCGCGCCCTCTTCCCCCGCCAACTCCCGGGCCTTGGCCGCTTCCAGCATGCGCTGAACCTCGGCCTCCCGGGCCTTGCGGAACTCGGAGTCCAGGCGGGCGACCAGCCGGGCCACCCCACGGGCCGCCACGGCGTTGGGAGACGGCCCCTGGTTCACTCCGAGAATTTCCCCCACGGTGGTGCTGGACTTGGCATAGGTGCGGCCGCTCCAGAGGATGTCCCCGTTCTCGGTGTCTACCATGTTGACCTGGAGCGCGAACTCCACGATCTCCGAGTTCTCCTCCCGGCCGTACACCAAGAGGTCCCCCAGAATCAGGGCCTGGGCCTGGAGCTCCTCACCGATCTTTCGCACGATCTCCCGATCGAGCCCTTCCGTGTTTCGCAGTTTGAGCTTCTTCATGAGCTCGTTCACGTACCGGGGCTCCTCCACCTGCTCGAAGGTTCCCCGATTCAACAGCTCCTGCAGAAACAGGTTCTCAGCAATCTTGGGCGCCTGCGCCCCCTCCACCACGCTGTCGAAGGGCAGCACCGCAACCTTCTTGATATTGCCGTACTGGCGCTGGCCGGTGGGGGGCTTGACGTAGGTCTTCACCGACGCCCCCGCGCATCCCATCATGGTGGCCAGCACGATCGCGCCTGCCGCCCACAGTGTCCGACGCATGATGTCTCCTCCTCGTCTCATGGGGTCCTCGGATTCCTTTGTCTCACGCCGAGGAACTGGCGTCACCTTATCAGAACTGCCCCTGCACCTCAATCAGGTACCGGTGGGTGTCCCGCCGGTCCCCTTCGAGCTGTTGGTCCAACTCCCATTCGAAGTTCACGGACAACAACCCCTCCAGAAACTCCGCCGACAGGGTGATCTGATGGTTTCGGGTGTCCTCCGCATCGCTCTTCTTATCGAGTTGATACTCATAGCTCACGTCATATTGTTCCAAGAGCGTCCAGTCGTAGGATGCAGAGTACGTATAGTCCACCGTTGGGCCTTGATCGTCCTCGCTCTCATCTGATGCCTTACGCGTCAAACTGAGCTCTAAGCCCATTCCATCGAAAAAATCCGTAAAAGACAGGGTCAGATCGGTGTCGTCGTCCCGCCGGATCGTCGACTTTCCTTCCGCCGGGTCCGTATGCGTCCGGGTGTACGTGTGGTCGAGGCTCAACGTCGTCACATCCCCCAGGGTGAGCTCGTACTGGATCCCCACCTCCCACTGCCGTTCCACGTCGAGCGTATCGGTCAGAAGATCCTCGTCCTCGGTATAGGTGTAGTCCGGAGTGAGGGTGAGATTGGGCACGCCCTCGTAGGACAGGGTGAGCTCCAGGTCCCAGTTGCGTTCGTTGGTGGTTCGCTCACCGTTCTCGGTGGTCTGGTTCCAGGTCCGGGTGAGGGTGAAGGCGACCTGGTCGTTCCAGAACGAGCTGTCCAGTTGGATCTCCCAGGTATCGTCCAGGGTGTCGTCGGTGGCCTGGGTCGGGTCCGCGAACCACTCGATCTGGTCGCTACGATCGAACGAAGGGGAGATCGTGATGTTTTCGAGGGGGCTGAAATCGAGGGCCGCCGAGTAGTCTCGGGTGATCGAGTAGGAACCGGGCTCGGCCCCCCGGGTGTCCTTGCGCTCGTCCGAGTAGTCCAGGTCGATGTCGATCGTGTCCGTGAGGGATCGGCCGTAGGAGACCTCCCCCGTCCAGGTGTCGGTGACCTCCACCGGCGCCGCCTGCTCGAGGTCCTTGTCCCAGTCGATCTCCCGGTCTAGGCTCAGCTCCAGATCGTCCAACGGATCGAACGTGATCTGGGCCTGAACGTTGTTCTTCAGGCTGTCGTCACGCTGCAGCACGTCCCCGTCGTCCGAGAGCGTCAGGGACTGCTGGCGCTCGTTGGTCCACTGGGCCTCCAGCTTGATCCGGTCGCCGAACTCCCGATCGAACGAGATGTCCACGCTGTAGTCGCGGTCTTCCGTGTCCGAGTCGGGATTCACCCGGTCGTCGGTCGTGTCCCTGCGGAGGTCGAACGACAGGTCAAGCAGGTCCCCCAGCGCGTAATCGAGGCTGGCCTCCCGCGAGGTGTCCACCGTCTGGGTCACCCCCCCCTCCTTGGAGAGGTCCCGTTGAAAGCTCAGCTTGAGGTCGGGGAGGGCCTCGCCCGCGGGCTCCATTGTGAGCTCGGCCTGCCAGGAGTCGTCCCGGGTCGTCTCCACCTCGGGGTCGTGGGACGACTTCTCGGAGGTTTCCCAACTCCCGGTGAGGGTCCACCAAGGCCCCTGCAACTCCATCTCCACGGAAGGCTGGACCTCGCGGGTGTCGTAGTCGGGCTCGTTGATCTCGTCGGTGATGTCGAGACCGAGGTCGAGGGTGAAGGTGAGGGTGGGATGGATCTGGAGCTCGTAGGAGATGGAATAGGACTGGTCCACCGTCTCGGTGGTGTCGCTCCCGTCTGCCGTCACCTCGGTTCGGCGCTCATCCGACACGGAGGCGTCCACGGACCAGGTCGCGGCACGGGAGACTGCCGGGGCCAGGGTGGCCAGGCACACAAGTGCAATTGCGGAAAGCCGGGGCTGGGGCATGCGTCCCGCCTGTCCCTCCAAGACAAGAGCGTGGCCGTCCCCACGGCCACGAGGTCCGTTGCGCTCCGATCCCGCTCGCGGGGCCGGCCCCAAAAGGGAAAAGGAATGGAATGAACTCGCCCCAGGCCACCCCACATGGCCAAAAGTCCGGCGTTTTCTAGCAGAACGGTCCGGTTTGTGTCAACGAGGGCATGGGATCTACCCCCCCGAACCCGACACCGGCACCCGAAGCTCGTCCCCGGGCCGCAACACGTGGTTCGGCCGCAGTCCGTTGACCCGGCGAAGCGTTTCCAGGTCCACACCGTAACGGCGGGCGATGCCCCACAACGTGTCGCCGGGCTCCACCACATGCACGGCGCCCCCCCTCGCGACCGCCACCGACCCCACCCTGAGGACCTGCCCGGGCCGCAGCACGCTGCCCTTGGGAAGGCCGTTCCAGCGTTGCAACCGGGCCACGGTGGTTCCGAACCGCCGGGCGATGCCCCACAACGTGTCGCCGGGCCTCACCCGATACTCCCCCACCCGAACTGGGGTATCGACCCGACGTGCCCGGGACTTGACCGCCCTCCCCTCGGGGACCGGGATCACCAGATCCTGGCCGGGCCGGAGCCTGCGGGCGGAGCGGACCCGGTTCAGGTCTCGGATCGCGGCCACCCGGGTACCGAACCGCCGGGCGATGCCCCACAGGGTGTCGCCCGGTTCCACCCGGTACCGCTTGAAGGCCAGCCGCCGGTCCGGCGGCAACCGCTCCAGGGCAGCGGCCACGAGTTCGCCCTTCCCCACCGGCACCCTCACGGGGTAAGCCGAGGAGCCCGGCGGCGTGCAGCCGCGCAACAGCGCCGGGTTCAACCCCTCGACCACGCGGCGGTCCACGGCCGCCAGCCTCGCCACGGTGCCCACGTCCACCGGGGAGTCCACGAGAACGGTGTCGTAAACCCAGGGATCGGTGGCGCGATCCCACGAGAGCCCGTACGCTTCCGGATCCCTCGCGATGGCCACCGCGGCATAGAACTTGGGCACGTACCGACACGTTTCCGTCCTCAACCCTCCCGCCGCCAGAAGTCCCCAGAAGTCGGAGGCGTTACACCGGCGCAACGCCCGCCCCACCGCGCCCGGCCCCGCGTTGTACGCGGCCAGGGCCAGGTTCCAGTCTTCGAACAGGGCGTACAGCTCCTTCAGGTGCCGCGCGGCCGCCCGGGTTGCGAGCTCCGGGTCCAGGCGCTCATCCACCCACCAGTCCACCCGCAGCCCGCTGGCCCGGGCGGTGGACTCGATGAACTGCCACATCCCCACCGCTCCCGCCGGCGAGCGGGCGTCCGGTTTGAAGTGGCTCTCCACCAGCGCCAGGTACGCCAGCTCCTCGGGCAGCCCTTCGTCGCGCAGCACCCGACGAATCATCGGGAGATACCGTTCCCCCCGTTGGAACGCGAGGGTCAGGGTCCTGCGCCGGGGGCCCGAGAACTCTTCGAGCAGCGAGGTCACGGCCGGGTGATCGGGGACCGGAAACCCTTCGGGCTCCTCGCGGGCCGCATCGGCTTCCTCCGGAGCAGGAGAGGGGGGCGCCGGCGCCTCGGCAAGAGGTTCCCGCGCCTCGTCCGGGACCATCGTCGGAACGGGCGGCTGCGGCTGGGACGGA
>JAADGT010000316.1:0-5936 GCA_013152215.1 Deltaproteobacteria bacterium | reverse complement strand
CTTCTCGAGACCCGCCTCGCCGGCAGGAGAGAGGGGCCCGCCCGGTGGAGGCGCATCGGGGGACGCCGGCGGCGGCTCGGGTTCGGGGGACTCGGCCACGGTGGGGAGCACCGGCTCCGGACGCGACGGCGAAGGCTCGGCCGGGGGGGACGGGCGGATCTCAGGACCCGGCGCGCCGGCGGTCGATGGGGCCGAGTGCACCTGCGCGTCCTTGACTTCGGGGGCCACCGCGCAGGCCCCGAGGCCCATGGCCATCAGGGCCGTTCCCAGAAGCACTCCCAAACGCCTCAACGGCAGACTCCTTTCCTCGTCGTCGTCGACCAACTCCGTTGGCGCGTCTTGAGTTTTTCGGCCGGTGGGCCGATCCGGTTGGTACCTCGGAAGCGGTTCCTCGGCCTAACAATACCGGAAGGGACGGGGATGGGGGCTCCGCCGAACGAAGGTCCCCCACCGGGGAGCACCGTCTACTGGAACCCGAGGGGAAGGGCCGGTAGCATGGCGACCCCTACTTAGCAGACCACCCTCCTCCGGGACAAGGAGAAAGCCCATCTTGCACGATCCGTGCACACCCGATCCCGACGTCCCCTTCCGGGGCGTGCTGGACGTCGATTTCCTGGCCCGCGTGTGCCTGCGCCGCGGGCTCTTGACGGAGGCCCAGGCCCGGTTCGTACGCGAACGGGCCGGCATCCAGGCCGCGGCCCTCCGGCGCAGGGTCGGGCCGGACCTCGCATCGGACCCGGTGGAACTCTTGCTGTCGTTCGAGCTGAAGCCCCCCGGATCCGACTCCCCCCTCGACGTGGACCAGGTGCTGGCCGCGCTGGCCGACGCCGCGAGGGTGCCCAGGATCCAGATCGACCCGTTGAAACTCGACGCGGCGGCCATCGTGCGGTCGCTGCCCAGGGCGTTCGCCCGGCGACACGCCGTGCTGGTCTTGGACCCTGGGGCCGATCCGGTGCCGGTGGCGGTGGCCGATCCGTTCGATGTGGCCGCACTGGAGACGGTGCGCCAACGGCTGGGCAAGCCCCTGCAGCCCAGGGTTGCGGCCCGGCGCGAGATCCTGCACCTGATCCGGGAGATCTACGGGTTCCAGACCTCCGTGGCCGCGGCCGAGCGGGACCTGGGGGAGCTGCACGATCTCCAGAACCTGGAGCAGTTCTTCCGGATGCGTCCCGAGACCGACCTGGACTCGACCGACAGCCACATCGTGCGCGCGGTGGACCACCTGCTGCGTTACGCCCTGGACCAGCGTGCCAGCGACATCCATATCGAGCCAAAACGGGAGCAGTCGGCGGTGCGGCTTCGCATCGACGGGGTGCTGCACACCGTGCACCGGTTTTCCCGGCGGATCCACAGCGCCATCGTGTCCCGGATCAAGACCCTGGCTCGGATGGACATCGCCGAGAAGCGCCTGCCCCAGGACGGCCGGATCAAGACCGAGCACGAGGGGCGAACCGTGGAGCTGCGGGTGTCCACCCTGCCCGTGGCGTTCGGCGAGAAGGTGGTGCTCCGAATCTTCGACCCTCAGGTCCACGAAAACGACCTTCCCGACCTGGGTCTGCAGGGAGCCGACCTGGAAGCGGTGGAGGGGTTTCTGGACCGACCCCACGGGCTGGTGTTGGTCACCGGCCCCACGGGATCGGGAAAGACCACCACCCTGTATGCGGCTTTGCGCCGGCTGGCCACCGAGGCCCGCAACGTCTCCACCGTGGAGGATCCCATCGAGAACGTGGTGGAGGCGTTCAACCAGGTGGGCGTGCAGCCCCAGATCGGGCTCACCTTTGCGTCCGCCTTGCGCACCCTCCTCCGGCAGGACCCGGACGTGATCATGGTGGGGGAGATTCGGGACGGGGAGACCGCCCGGATGGCCATTCAGGCCTCGCTGACCGGCCATCTGGTGCTCTCGACGGTTCACACCAACGACGCACCGAGCGCCGTGAACCGGCTCCTCGACATGGGGGTGGAGCCCTACCTCCTTTCGTCCACCCTGCTCGGCGTGTTGGCCCAACGGCTGGTGCGCACCCCCTGCCCCCACTGCAGCCGACAGGAGCCCCTCCTGCCGGCTCACGCCGAGGCCCTGGGGCTGCCGTCCGACACCCAGGAACGCCGGGGCAGGGGCTGCCCTCGATGCCGCCGGACCGGCTACCTGGGCCGCACCGGCGTGTACGAGGTACTTCGGATCACACCGGAGCTGGCCGAGGCCATCCATCAGGCCCGCCCCACCGCCCATATCGGGGCATTGGCCCGGGCCGCGGGGATGCGCACCCTTCGCCAGGCCGGCGCCGCCCTGGTGGCCGCGGGACGGACCACCGCCCTCGAGGTGCTGGCGGTGACCCCACCGAGCCCCCAAGACCCGTTTGTGACCCCGCCGGTGAAACGGAACGCGGCTTGCAGCGTATCCGAGGGGAACCACCCCACGGTTCGGGGAGGAGCGACGCCATGAGGGCTTACCGCCGCCGGGGATTCACCCTGGTGGAGCTCATGATCACCATCGCAGTGGTCGGCATCCTGGGGTTGGCCGTGACCCCGGGGATCCTCACCTACATCCCCCAGTACCGCGTCAACCGAGCCGCCAAAGCCCTGGCCACCGAAATGAACCTGGCCCGCATGCGGGCCATCGCCAAGAACCGCATCCAGTACGTGGTGTTCGCAGCCGGCTCGGACCAGACCGTAAAGGTGTACGAGGAATCCACCAATGACACGTCCTGGTCCACCTCGGACACCCTGGTGAAGACCATCGCCCTGGCGACCGAGTTCCCGAACGTACGCCTCGATTACAATTCCGTGACCGGCGTGGGGGGAACCACCCTCACGTCCGCGGTGACGTTCCCGAACGATCGCGCCGTGTTCCTGCCCAACGGGCTGCTGTCCGCCCCCGGAGCATTCTACCTGATGCCCACGGGCGACAAGGACACCCGCAACGACCGGCTGCGGGCGGTGGAAGTGGGGCGAGCCGGTCAGGTCACGCTGTACCGGTACGACACGGCCACGTCGGGGTGGGAGGAGATGTGATGCAGGGCCGTTCGGACGGACGGACGGTGGGACGCCGGGATGGGGGGTTCACCCTGGTGGAGACGCTCGTGGCGTTGGTGGTACTGGCCGTGGGGCTGCTGGCGGTCGCCAAGATGAGCATCACCTATGTACGGGCCAACTCCTACAGCCACCTCTTGTCGGAGGCCACCGTGGCGGCCCAGGAGAAGATGGAGCAGCTGCGCTCCTACGCCGCATCGGAGCGGGGCGACCGGTTCAGCGTTTTCGACTTCGACTACCTGATCAGCACCGACCCCGTGTTCACCTCGGTGGAGGACCCACCAGGAAGCGGCAACTCGATGACCGTCTCGGGGCTTCTCTCGGGATCCAACGGAGGGGCCGCACGCACCACCACCGGCGGCACGACGTACGAGGTGCTCTACGACGACGGGAACCATGGCGACGGCGCAGCCGGCGACGGGGTGTACGGAGCCACCGACACGGTCGCGATCGAAGGAACGGGGTTCACGATCGATCGGACGTGGACCGTCGAGCCCATCACGCTCAACGGCCAGACCAACTTCGCTCGCATCGCGGTGGAGTGCTCCTGGACCGACCGTTTCGGTCAAACCCGCACCGTCCACCTGGAGTCGCTGGTGCACCGGAGGCAATGAAGATGATTCCGCGAGGTTACGGCGAACACCGACCGGGCGGCCGGCACGGACCGGGAGACCGACACGCCATCGCGAACCGCCGACGCTCGAACCGAGGCACCGTGCTCGTGGCCGCCATGGTGATCCTGGCGCTCCTGTCGCTGCTGGGCGCCGGCAGTCTCCTGAACGCCACGCTCGACACCCAGCTCGCCCGCAACCAGGCCACCAGCAAGGAGGCGTTCTACGCGGCCGAGGCGGCCCTCGAGGTGGGAGTCGGGAGGGTGATGGCGGCCTTCCGGGACGAGCTGCGGCCCTACACGCCGGGCCCGACGGCCGACTGGACCGAGCCGTCCACGGCCGGCGGAGACCCGTACGACAACCCGTTCAACGGATTCACCACCGAGTTCAAGATCATCAACTCCCTCGACCCCAACAACCCCGGCGCAGAGCCGGACCCGTTCCTGTTCACCACGGTCGAGAACAACCAGCAGATCATCCATTTCGCCTACGAGTACCAGGTGGAGGCCCGGGCCACCAGCGCCCTGGGCAGCGAGAGCATGGCCGAGACCGTGCGGGTGCTGGAGACCCCGCTGGTGCAGTACTACATCTTCTTCGAGGACGACCTCTCCTGGCACAACGGTCCCACCATGAACTCGTGGGGCAGGGTCCACACCAACGGGAACCTCTACTTCGCACCGGGGAGCGGCGGGATCTGGTTCCGGGACTATGACAACGCCGGTGCGGCCGCGCCCCACATCCTCACGGTGCACGGCGAGATCTACTCCGGGAAGTACCTCTTCGAGGGCAACACCATCGGCACGCGCTCGTCCGGGCCGGTGCGGGTCCGGGTGCGCAACCTGACGAGCCCGCCCACTATCCCGGTGACGACGAGTGACTGCGAGGAGATCAACACCAGCATCACGGCGACCAATGCCGAGACCCAAGAGGCCCGCTTCGTGGACGCGAACGGCACCTACCACGTACGCGTGGGCGTGGACCGGATGCCGAGCGCCTCGTACCAGACCCTGGCCCGGGGCGGGTTCTACGAGGCCGCCGCCGCCGATCCCAAGAAACCCGACGTGGACGGCATGAAGATCGTGGTCGAGGGAGGGGCCCTGAAGATCTACTTCACCCCAAACGGCGGGGTGCAGGAGGACGTGACCGACCTGGTGTACAACTACTGGGTGGACGCCTTGGGGAACCCGGTGAACTTCGGGGCCTGGCCGGCCGGGGCCAGGACCATGGCCGACGGCAACGTCGCAACCGCCCTCAGCCAGATTCAGCCGGGAACCATCGTGTACTCGCCCGAGTCCCCTGTGACCAAGGACGACTCCGGGGCCGGCTCGTACGACGGCACCCGGGGCAACATGAACCCCTGGTATCCCTGTATCCTGGAGCGCAGGGATCCCCGCGAGAACAAAGAGGTGGACTTCACCGTCATCGACCTGCAGCGGCTCGAGCTCTGGTACCGGGACTACCTGGACTGGTCGGACAACGGCTCGTTCGACGGCAGCGTGGACCCGTTCGCCGACGGCCGTAGCCTGCTCATCTACGTGTCGCGCTCCCTCTCCGGCGGCGGGTTCGCCTCGGGCACCGGCGCCGGAAACCTCCAGTCCGTGAAGATCATCGGGTCACGGGCGGGCCGCACCCGAACCACCGACGACCGCCAGCACGGTTCGTCCCCCACCCTGATCACCCGCACGAGCGTGGTCACCGACAACCCGGTGTACCTGGACGGGGACCTGAACGTAACGAGCCCCGGGGGATCGGACGCCCCTGCCGGCCCGGGGGGGCTGGCCATCGTGAGCGACGCCGTGACCCTTCTTTCCAACAACTGGGGGCCCAGCCACAACGGCCAGACCGGGGGCACCTATACGAAGAACGCCGCCTCGAACTCGGCCTTCAATGCGGCCCTGTTCACCGGCCGGTTCGACTTTCGTTCGGGCGGCTCCGGCGAGGAAGCCGGCATCCATAACTTTCCCCGGTTCATCGAAAGCTGGTCGGGGCGCGAGTGCCACATCACCGGGTGCCTGATCAACCTGTGGTTCAGCCAGCAGGCCACGGCCGAGTTCCGGTGCTGCGGCACGGGCACCGGCGACGTGTACACCCCCCCTCAGAGGTTTTTCGGGTGGGACGTGAACTTCCAGAACCAGGACTACTGGCCCCCCTACGTGCCGAGCATCTACAGCGTGGAACGGGCGTCCTGGCGAGAGGATTAGGAGGACCGTCATGGGGGACCGGAAGGGTTTCACCCTGGTGGAGCTCCTGGTCACGATGGCCGTGGCCCTGATCCTGATGGCAGGGCTCTATCAGTTC
>JAADGT010000239.1:10656-11267 GCA_013152215.1 Deltaproteobacteria bacterium | reverse complement strand
CTCGCCCGGCCTGGAGGGCCGGGTCCGGCAGGCCGTGAGCCGGTTCGCCGTGCGGCTGGCCGGCGTGGAGCGGCCGGTGGGGGAGCTGCTGCCTCCCGAAGTGCGGGGGGCGATGCGGGCGGCCGTGGAGCCCCTGGTGGATCCTCTGCTTCACCGGTTCGAGGAGGCGGTGCTGTCGCCGGCCAACGTGGACCGGATCAAGGCCGCGGTCCGGGCGGGCATCGTGGGGTACCTGGCCGAGCTGAGGGGAGGGCTGGTCAAAAATGCGATCCGCCACGCCGCGCTCCTGGCCCGGGATCGGATCTTCAGGGAGGCGGACGAGCTGGTCGACGCGAACCTGTTCCGGCTTCGGGAGCTGGTACGCCAGGAGGAGCACCGGGAGAGAATCCGGGAAGGGATCCTGGAGGCGGTGGACGGGTTTCTGGGACGAACCCCGGGCGAGATCCTGGCGGGCGTGCCGGCCGAGGTCCTGGACCGCCTGTTCGACCAGGTGTCCGCCTGGGCGGCCGGCCGGCTGCGGCGGCCCGACACGGCCGAGGCCCTGGTGGGGTGGGTGGAGCGGGAGCTCGACCGGTGGTACGCGGAGCCGTTGGGGCGGGCCGTGGCCGTGG
>JAADGT010000239.1:0-10571 GCA_013152215.1 Deltaproteobacteria bacterium | reverse complement strand
GAGGCCCCCCGGATCCGCCGGGCCGTGGAGCACGCTTTGGCCAGCGGACGGATCCCGCCCCCGCCCCGGGAGGTGGTGCGGGACCTGGTGGGGGTGGCGTTCCAGCGGCTCATGCCGGTGATCGCCGATCAGGTGCCCGCGGTGCTGTCGATCGTGGACGTGAGGGGCCTGGTGGAACGCCAGATCCAGGCCTTCTCACCGGCCGAGGTGGAGCGGGTCATTCTGCAGGTGGCCCAACGGGAGCTGCGTGCCATCACCTGGTGGGGCGGGGTGCTGGGGGCTGCCGTGGGTGGGGTGCAGGCGGGTTTGCTGCTGCTGGCCGGTTGATCTTGCCCGGGGGTGCGTGGGTCTGCTAGGGTCCGTACGTTCGGCCCACCCTCCTAGCTTCCTAGCCTTCCAGCGGGCCGAAGGCCCAATCGACCGACGACCAACGACTGACGACCGAAGTCATTGGGAGGAACGCACCGAGCATGGGAATCAAGGTGTTCAATACGCTCTCCGCCCGGAAAGAGCCGTTCGAGCCGCTGGTGTCGGGTCGGGTCGGTATGTACGTGTGCGGGGTGACCGTGTACGACCGGTGCCACATCGGCCACGCCCGCTCCGCGGTGGTGTTCGACGTGATCTACCGGTACCTGCGCTACAGCTCGTTCGATGTGACCTACGTCCGCAACTTCACCGACGTGGACGACAAGATCATTCGGCGGGCCAACGAGGAGGGCGTGCCGGCCTCGGAGATCGCGGAGCGCTACATCCAGGCGTTTTACGAGGACATGGACGCGCTGGGGGTGGAGCGCCCCACCCACGAGCCCCGGGCCACCGAGCACGTGGAGGACATGATCGCCCACATCGAGGGGCTGATCGCCAAGGGCCACGCCTACGAGGTGGAAGGGGACGTGTACTTCTCGGTGGACAGCTATCCGGCCTACGGCCGACTGTCGAAACGGTCCCTCGAGGATCTGATGGCCGGGGCCAGGGTGGAGGTGGATCCCCGCAAGCGGAACCCCCTGGACTTCGCCCTGTGGAAGGCGGCCAAGCCCGGCGAGCCGTCTTGGCCCAGCCCCTGGGGTCCGGGCCGCCCCGGCTGGCACATCGAGTGCTCGGTGATGAGCCAGAAGTACCTAGGCGAGACGGTGGATGTGCACGGCGGCGGCAAGGATCTGGTGTTCCCCCACCACGAGAACGAGGTGGCCCAGGCCGAGGCGCTCACGGGCCGGCCGTTCGTGCGGTACTGGCTCCACAACGGGTTCGTGAACGTGAACCAGGAGAAGATGTCCAAGAGCCTGGGCAACTTCTTCACGATCCACGAGGTCCTCAAGCAGGTCCACCCCGAGGTGCTGCGGGTATTCCTTCTGGGCCACCATTACCGGAGCCCGGTGGACTACACCGACCAGGCGCTCCACGACGCGGCCGCCGGGCTGGACCGCCTCTACGGGCTTCTGGAGCGGGCGGACGGGGTGTTGCGCGGCCGGGACGTGCCGGCCCAGGTGCCGGTATCGGAGCTGGGCAACGGCAGCCGGGCGGTACACGAGGCCGTGCTGGGGCTGTTCTACCAGTTCGAGCACGCCATGAACGACGACTTCAACACGGCCGAGGCCCTGGGGCACATCCACCGCTGCGCCCGGGAGGTGGGGGCGTTCCTCCACGAGGGGTTTGATCCCCAGTCCCACCACCTGGCGGTGGTGCGGTACGCGGCCGAGAGCCTGCGCAAGGTGGGGGCCGTGCTGGGCATCCTCCAGGACGACCCCGTGGCCTACCGGGAGGCCCGGCGAAAGGGGGGGGCGGCGACCCTGGGCATCGACCCGGAGTGGGTGGAGCGCAAGATCGCCGAGCGGGCTGCGGCCCGCAAGGCCCGGGACTGGACCACGGCCGACCGCATCCGCGACGAGCTGGCCGAGCGGGGCGTGGTGCTCGAGGACGGCCCCGGCGGGACCCGCTGGAAAGTGAGGTAGGGGGGGCTCGCGCCGAGACCCCATGTCCGAGTTTCGCCTCGTAACGGAGTACGAGCCCCGGGGGGACCAGCCCCGGGCGATCGAGCAGCTCGCCCGGGGGGTCGAGGAGGGATTGCCTCACCAGGTGCTCCTAGGGGTCACGGGCTCGGGCAAAACCTTCACCATTGCCAACGTGGTGGCCCGGGTGAACCGGCCCACCCTGGTGATCGCCCCCAACAAGACCCTGGCGGCCCAGCTCTACGCCGAGTTCAAGGCGTTGTTTCCCGACAACGCGGTCGAGTACTTCGTCAGCTACTACGACTACTACCAGCCCGAGGCCTACCTTCCCGAGCAGGACCTCTATATCGAGAAAGACTCGTCCATCAACGACCGGATCGACCGGCTGCGCCACGCCGCCACCCACGCGCTGCTCACCCGGCGGGACGTGCTGATCGTGGCCAGTGTCTCATGCATCTACGGCCTGGGCGACCCCGAGACCTACCAGGAGATGGTGCTGTACCTGGAGGAAGGGGTCGAGGTCGACCGGGACCGGGTGCTCCGCAAGCTGGTGGACCTCCAGTACCAGCGAAACGACGTGGACTTCCACCGGGGCACCTTCCGGGTCCGGGGGGACGTGGTGGAGGTGTTTCCCGCCTACGAGGACGAGCACGCGATCCGGGTGGAGTTCTTCGGCGACGAGATCGAGGCGATCCACCTCGTGGATCCCCTGCGGGGACGGCGGATCGGACGGCTCCGGCACATCTTGATCCCCCCGGCCAGCCACTACGTGACCCCCCGGGACGTGCGGGATCGGGCGATCCGCTCGATCCAGGAGGAGCTGGGCGAACGGCTGCGGGAGCTCCGGGCCCAAGGCCGGCTGCTGGAGGCCCAGCGGCTGGAGCAGCGCACCCTGTTCGACATCGAGATGCTCCAGGAGATGGGGTACTGCACCGGCATCGAGAACTACTCCCGACATCTGACGGGCCGCAGGCCCGGCGAGCCCCCGCCCACCCTGATCGACTACTTTCCCGAGGACTTCCTGCTGGTCGTGGACGAGAGCCACGTTACGATCCCCCAGATCGCTGGCATGTACCGGGGCGACCGCTCGCGCAAGGAGACGCTGGTAGAGTACGGGTTCCGGCTGCCGTCGGCGCTGGACAACCGGCCGCTACGGTTCGACGAGTTCGAGGCCCGGGTGAACCAGGCGATCTACGTCTCCGCCACGCCGGGCCGGTACGAGCTGGAAAAGGCCGGCGGCCGGGTGGTGGAACAGATCGTGCGGCCCACCGGGCTGGTGGACCCCGAGATCGTGGTCAAGCCCGCCGAGACCCAGGTGGACGATCTGCTCGAGGAGATCCGCCGCACCGTGGCCCGGGGCGAGCGGGTGCTGGTGACCACCCTGACCAAGCGGATGGCAGAGGACCTCACCCGGTACTACGCGGAAGCGGGGGTGAAGACGGTGTACCTGCACTCGGACATCGACACCCTGGAACGGGTACGGATCATCCGGGAGCTGCGGCGGGGGGAGCACGATGTGCTGATCGGGGTCAATCTGCTGCGGGAGGGGCTGGACCTCCCCGAGGTGAGCCTGGTGGCGGTCCTGGACGCGGACAAGGAGGGGTTTCTGCGCAGCGAGACCAGCCTGATCCAGACAGCGGGCCGGGCGGCCCGGAACGTGAATGGCCGGGTGATCTTCTACGCCGACCGGATCACGGGCTCCATGGCCCGGGCCATCGCCGAGAGCCGGCGCCGCCGGGCGGCCCAGCTGGCCTACAACGAGGCCCACGGCATCACGCCCGAGTCGGTGGTGAGACGGATCGACGACGTGCTCTCCTCTGTGTACGAGATGGACTACGTCACCGTGCCGGCAGCGGCGGAGGACGAGCTGCCGTACCGGGACGCCGCAGAGCTGGAGGCCCGGATCGAGGAGCTCCGGAAGAAGATGCACGAGGCCGCGGCCGAGCTGGAGTTCGAGCGGGCGGCCCGGTACCGGGACGAGATCCGCCGGCTCGAGGAGCAGGCCCTACGGATGTTCGGCCCGGCCACGGGGTCGTGAGCGTCCCCGTTTGACCCCCTCCTGCCTTTCCGATAGCTTACTTTTCGGGCTGGGCCCCTTACGGGCCGGGCAACGGAGGGGCCGTGACGGGTGACGAGCGGCGGCTGCGGGGCATGGGGCCTGCGGTTTAGGAGTCAGAGGACAGAATTCAGAGGACAGGTTGCAACGTCGGATGCAGGAGCGTGCCCTTGGTCTTTTCCTGTCTTCGGTCCGCTGAATTCTGGTCCCTAAAACCCATGCCCCCCGGACCGTGAGGTGGAGGCAAAGAGGCGTGGTGATTCCTAGATCGCATGGGAATCCGGGATGTTTTCAAGCCTCCCAGCATCCTAGCCTCCTAGCTTTCCAGCCTTCAAGCGGGCCGAAGGCCCCCGACCGGCGACCAACGACCGAAGTTACAGGGTTCCCCGCGCCCCCGCCGGCGTCTGCGCCGGGGCGCTTCCCTTCGCCAAGAAAGGACCAGCACCAGAGATGGAACGATTCCCGTGGCAGCGGGCCCTGGGGCTCCTGCTTCTTCTCCTGTTGATGAGCGTGATGGTGGAGAACCTCTCCCGCACGCCCACCGGCCCCTCCCCCAGTGTGTCGTATTCCACGTTCAAGAAGGAGCTGCGCGACGGCAACGTGCAGCGGGTGGTGCTCACCGACCAGGACGTCACCGCCACCCTGTACCGGGCGGTGGCGGTGGGCACGGGGGGGCAGCAGGTGCAAACCATTCGGACGAGCCTGCCCCCCATGGACGACCGGGAGCTCCTACCGTTGTTGGAGGAGAAAGGGGTCGAGCTGGAGGTGAGGCGCCGGGGCCAGGAGAACATGTGGTGGATGTTCCTGGTGAACAGCCTTCCCTGGCTCCTGCTGCTGGGGTTCTGGGTGTGGACCATGCGCCGGGCCCAGAACGCCCGGTTCGGCCCGTTCGGCAGCTTCGGCCAGGTCAAGGCCAAGGTGTACGAGGGCAAGGTGCCAAAGGTCACGTTCCAGGACGTGGCCGGCATGGAGAACCCCAAGAGGGAGCTGGCGGAGATCGTGGACTACCTGGGCGACCCCGAGCGGTTCCAGCGGGTAGGCGGCAGGGTGCCCAAGGGGATCCTGCTCATGGGGCCGCCGGGCACGGGAAAGACCCTGATGGCCCGGGCGGTGGCCGGAGAGGCCGGGGTGCCGTTCTTTTCGACCAGTGCCTCGGAGTTCATCGAGATGTTCGTGGGGGTAGGGGCCGCTCGGGTGCGGGACCTGTTCGAGAAGGCCCGGGCCAAAGCCCCCAGCATCATCTTCATCGACGAGATCGACGCGGTGGGCCGGTCGCGAGGCACGGGCCTGGGCGGCGGGCACGACGAGCGCGAACAGACCCTGAATCAGCTCCTAGGGGAGATGGACGGGTTCGAGGGCCACGAGCGGGTGATCGTGATCGCGGCCACCAACCGGCCGGACGTGCTGGACCCGGCCCTGCTGCGGCCGGGTCGGTTCGACCGGCACGTGGTGATCGACCTGCCCACCCTGGAGGAGCGGGCCGCGATCCTGCGAATCCACACCCGGTCGATGCCGTTGGCTCCGGACGTGGACCTGGACATGATGGCCCGGTCCACCCCGGGGATGAGCGGGGCCGACCTGGAGAACCTGTGCAACGAGGCCGCGTTGTTCGCGGCCCGGGAACGAAGCGACCTGGTGACCAAGGCCCACTTCGAGCAGGCCAAGGACAAGGTCCTGATGGGCCTGGAGCGGCCGGGGCTGACCGACGAGAACGAGCGCCGGATCACGGCGTACCACGAGGCCGGCCACGCGGTGGTGGCCCGGCTGATTCCCGGCATGGACCCGGTGCACAAGGTGACCATCGTGCCCCGGGGGGCGGCCCTGGGGGTGACCCAGATCGTGCCGGAGGCGGACCGGCACTACTACCCCAAGTCGTATCTGCTGGGAAAGATCACGGTGAACATGGGAGGGCGCGCGGCGGAGCTGCTGGTGTTCGACGACCTGTCCACCGGGGCCCAGAACGACCTGAAACAGTCCACCGACCTGGCCGAGAAGATGGTGTGCCAGTGGGGGATGAGCGAGCGGGTGGGGCCGGTGACGTTCAGTCGGGGCGAGGAACACGTGTTCCTCGGGAAGAAGCTGGCTCAGGAGAAGACCTACTCGGAGCAGATGGGCTGGATCATCGACCAGGAGATCGAGACCATCGTGCGGGACTGCGAGGCCCGGGCAGCGGACCTTCTGAAGGCCCACCGGGAGGCCCTGGACCGGGTGGCGGCGGCCCTCCTGGAGCGAGAGGAGTTGAGCGGGGCCGAGGTGGACCGGTTGATCGCCGGATCCGGAGAGGAGCAGGACCGGGCCACCCAGGGGTGACGGCCCCCCGACGCTGGGGCAACGGCCCCGGAGCCCCCGCCCAGCTTCGGCGGCCGGGCACGGGTTTCAGGGGCCAGAATTCAGGGGACAGGAGCCAGAAAAAGGCAAAAACACTGTGGCCAAAGCGACGTTGCGGGACCACGACCCGTCCACTGACATCTGTCCTCTGACCCCTGATCCCCATGCCCCCCCGAGACCGTGAGGTGATGCCAAGGAGGCGTGGTCATGCTTGGAACGCTTGGCAAGCAGTGAGGTCTTCAAGCCTGCCAGCTTCCCAGCCTCCCAGCGGGCCGAAGGCCCGAGAAGTCCCGTGGTCGGCCTGGGGGCTGAGGGAATGGAGGGGCATGTGGGAAAAAGGTTTCCATAATTGGGCTGTTTTTGCCACGCCGTCATCGGCGCCGGCCGGTTCCGTTTTCCGCGGAACCGGCCGTTTTATTGGAATCCGGGTTGGGAGGAGCGGTGGGGCAAGACTCTTGCATGAAACGCTGCAAACCCGCGCTGCGCCTCATTGCTGGATGCGAAAGGAACGCCTCGACATGCCCGTGGAGATCCCCCCCCCGTGTTTCGTCTCGGTACCCTTGGAGGTATCGGGTCCGTGGGTCACCGAGGCCCCCGAGAAGGTCAATCTCCTGTTCCAGGCTCAGTGGGCCGCCCGGAGCGCGGTCTCCCTGGAGGATGCGTTCGGGCTGCTGCTGGACCTGGCAGACCCGCTGGTGCCCGCGGACGGGGCAGCGGTGGTGTGGGGGGGAGGGCCGGAGGGAGGGAGCTCGGTGCACCAGGCGCGGGGGCTGGCGCTCCAGCGCGAGGAGAGTTTCCGGCGGCTGGCCGAGGCCCTGGCGGGGCGTAGGACGCAACCGGTGCTGCTGGACGAGGGCCGGGCGGCCCGCGCCGCCTGGGAGCTCCTGGATCCCTTCGGGGCCACGGGCCTCGTGGCGGTGCCCATCGGCGGATCCGGAAGGAGCTGGGGGCTTCTGGTGCTCCTGCGTGGGCAAGGGCAGGGGTTCTGCGAGGACGAAGCCCGGATCCTGCGGCTCCTCGCCCTAAGCTTCGAGCCGGTGCTGGAGGATCTGGCCACCGGAGACCGCGCCAAGGAACTGGCGTTCGTGGACCGGCTCACGGGGGCGTTCACCCGGCGGTACTTCGACCAGCACTTCCGGGGCGAGGTGGCCCGGGCGAACCGGTCCCAGACCCCGATGGCCCTGCTTCTGATGGAGATCGACCAGATTCCCGACGTCCGGATCCGGCAGGGTCCGGCCGTGGCCGACGCCCTGCTCCAGGCCGTGGTGCGTCGGGTGGACGAGACCCGGCGCCAGAGCGACACCCTGGCCCGCATCGAGCGGGAGCGGCTCGCCATCATCCTGCCCGGTGCCGGCCCGGATCACGTGGCCGTGTTGGCGCGCCGCCTGTTCGATGCCCTGGCGGCCCCCCTGATCCCGGACCTCGTCCCGGGGGGAGGCATCCGGGTCAACCCCCACATGGGGGCGGCCGTGCTGCCCGACCATGGGGACACCGCCGAGACCCTGTGGACCCGGGCCCTGGAATCCCTGGAGGAGGCCCGGGGCATGTCCGGCCGGCGATACTACGCGCCGCCCCGTCCGGAGGAGGACGCCGGCGACCGCCTGCTGGATCGCCTGGCAGCCCAGAGCCTGGTGGGGCGGCCGGGGGAACCGGGGGTGCTCCTGGCATGGATCGCCAGGCTGTGTCGGGAGGTGGTGCCGGCGGACCGGGTCTCCCTGATGGAACGGGACGATGGGCACCTGGTGGTCCAGGAGGCGTTCGGGTTCGAGGGGAGGGATCAGGTGATCCGGACCACCCGGGTCCCCCTGGACTCGGAGAGCGTGTCGGGGTGGGTGGCCCGGCACCGGCGCCCCCTGCTGGTTCCCGACGACACCGCCATCGAGGAGCTGCCGGTGAACCGGGTGGGAGGGTACCGGACCGACTCGTTTCTCAGCGTCCCCCTGATCGCCGAGGGCGAACTGGAGGGGGTGGTCCACTTCAGCAACCGCTCGGACGGAGGGGTGTTCACCCGGGAGGACCTGGAGCGGTTCCTTCCGGTGGCCGATCGGATCGCTCAGGTGCTCCGCTCGTGCCGGCGGTTCTCGTCGGACCGCCAGGGGTTCTTGAGGGAGTCGCTGGCCTACCTGGTGGACATGGTGGAGGATATGATTCCGGGCATGGGAGGGCACTCCTTGACCGTGGCCCAGTGGGCCGGCCGCCTGGCGCGCGCCTTGGGGTGGGACGAAGAGGCGGTGGAACGCGTCGTGGTGAGCGCTCGGTTCCACGACCTGGGGGAGGCGAGCTTTCGAGTGCACCGTCTGGCCGAGGCCCGGCCGTTCGGCCCTAGGGAACGAAGGGACCTGGCCGAACATCCGCTGCTGGGGTGGCGGTTCCTGGAGGGTCTGGGGATGAAGGGCCTGGACCGGGACGCCATCGTGTACCACCACGAGCGGGAGGACGGCTCGGGCTACATGGGGCGGAAGGGGGACCAGATCCCTCCGGCCGCCAAGATTGTGGCCGTGGCCGAAGCGTTCGTGGGATTGACCTCCCCTCGGCCCTACCGGAAGGCCGTGCCCATCGGGGAGGCGGTGTCCCGGCTGGAGGCCGAGGCGTTCGACCCGGAGGTGGTGGCCTGCCTGCGGAAGATGGTGACCGACTCAGCCCCGTAGCACCGTCCCGTCCGGAACGGTGAGGGGGGCCGGCCCGTCGTGGGTCACCACCACCCGGCCCTCCACCACCACCCCCCTGCCGAACCGCACGTCGCCCCGGACCTCGAACCAACGGGCCCGAACCAGGCTCGGGGGCTCGGGGATGCGCAGGTCCAGGTCCGCCACCGACCGGTAGTAGCGGGGATCCAGCCGCACCACGGGGGGGCCGAGGGCAGGGTCCCGGGCCGGATTGGGCACCAACGGGCTTTCCTCTCCCAGGACGTAGGCGTCGCTGCGCCGAACCAGCAGGTCGTCCGTGGTCTTGACCGGAGCGAACCGCCGGCGGCCCACCACCACCCCCACCGATCGGTCAAACGCTCCGATGGCCGCGCCCATGGCGGTTTCCAGCTGAACTACCCCGACGCCCCCCACCTCCTTCCGGTTGACGATCAAGGGAAGGTCCAACCCGCCTTCGCGCAGCCGGTCGCGCACGGCGCGCAGGTCGAGCCAAAGGTTGTTCGTGTTGAACACCGGGAACCGGCCGGTGTCCTGGAACTCGTCCACGTGCTCGGGGGGCACCTGGGCGATCTCCAGCAGCTCCAGCCGGCTCTGCCGCACGACCAGAGTGCCGCCCTTGACGTCGGCCGAGGTCTTGGGGGTCACCTCCAAGGCGAATGCGAGCCCCTCCCGGGCCATGAGCCCCAGGAACGCGGGGTGGGGGCTGGCACCGAGGTTGTCCGCGTTGGATACGAAGGCCCAGCGGATCCCGGCTTCCAGCAACCTCTCCAGCAGGCCCGATCCGGCCAGGGCCGCGTAGAGGTTGCCGTGGCCCGGCGGCGCCCAGGCCTCCTTGTGGTCCGCCCCGGCCAGGGGCCCGCCGTCGTCCACCCGGATCCGGGGAAACCGGTGCTGCACGAAGTCCACGGGCAGCCCCCGCACCCGCAGGTCGTCCAGGGGCAGGGCCCGCAGGGTGTCGTCGCGGGTGGCGAAGGAGTTCATGAACACCACGGGAAGCTCGGCGCCGGTGCGCTCGCGCATCCGGAGAACATGGGCCACCAGGAGGTCCAGGAAGGTCCGCCCCTGCTTGACCGGGACCAGGCTCTTGGCCCGGTCCATGCGCATGGAGGTGCCGAGCCCGCCGTTCAGCACGATCCAGGCGAGCTGGGACCACCGGCTCTCTCCCTCCCGGCGGAGCTCTGGGGTGTCCATCTCCTCCTGGGGAATCATCCTTTCGGCTCCTGCCGGCGCGATCTCGGCCCATCGCACGGTGCCGGTCTCGCCGGACCGGTATCGTCGATACAAGCGGGCGAAGGTCTCGAACGCCTCCGCTGGCTCGCCGGCGTCCTGAAACATGCCCCGAAAGACCTCCAACGCCTCTTCCACCGGCAGCATCATGGGTCGCTCCTTTCCGGATTTAGGCTGGGAAGCCGGGAAGCCCCGTCAGACCTCTGCGGGGCCCTACAACGGGAAAGGGTAACTTTCGTTGGTCCGGGCCCATTGCCGGCTGCGGGGCATGGGGCCTGCTTCCGGCCGGGCGCGAGTGCAGCATCCGATCGCCGCGCCTTCGCATGCCGTTGCCGGAGCAGGCTGTTCGGGCGGCGACAGCGGAGGGCC
>JAADGT010000077.1 GCA_013152215.1 Deltaproteobacteria bacterium | reverse complement strand
GGGGGCCGGCACGTGGTGGTCCGCCGAGACGGGCGGGGGCTGGTGCTCCGGGTCACGGAACGGCCGGCGGACACTTTGCACCGGCCCAGCGTGGACGTGACCTTTCGCTCGGTGGCCGAGGTCCCGGTGCCGGACGCCCTGGCGGTGGTCCTGACCGGCATGGGTTCGGACGGCGCCCAGGGTGCGGCAGCGATCAAGGCGCGGGGTGGGGCCGTGGTGGCCCAGAGCCCCGAGACCTGCGTGGTGTACGGGATGCCCCGGGCCGTGGTGGAGGCGGGCGTGGCCGATGCGGTGCTCCCCATCGACCGCATCGCGCCCGCGATCCGGGAGGCGGTATCGTGAGCTTGGAGCGGGTGGTGGAGGTGATCGAGCGGTCCGGGGAGCTTCCTACCATCGGAGCGGTGGCGGCCGAGGTCATGCGCCTGGCCGGGGACCCCTCGGCGGACTTCGGGAAGGTCGCGGCAGCGGTGGAGAACGACCCGTCCCTCGCCGCCAAGGTTCTGCGGCTGGCCAACTCCCCCTTTTACGGGCTCCGGGGGGAGGTGGCCTCGGTGGAGCGGGCGGTGGCCCTCTTGGGAATGGCCCAGGTTCGCAACATCGCCCTGTCGCTGTCCCTGATCCGGGACTTCTCGGGGTCTTACGGAGGCGAGACCTTCCGGTGGGACCGGTTCTGGGAGCACTCGGCCGGGGTGGCCCTGATCGCGGAGACCATGACCCGTCTGCTCAGGCTACCGGTGTCGGGTACCGAGTACGCGGCCGGCCTGCTCCACGACGTGGGCAAGATCCTGCTGGGCCATCACTTCCCCCAGGAGTTCGGCCGGTGCCTGGACCTGGCGGCCCGGCGCCAGGTCTCCCTGTGGGAGGTGGAGCCGGAGGTGTTCGGCACCCACCACGCGGAGCTGGGGGGATGGATCGCCGAGCGTTGGGGGTTTCCGACCCCGCTTCGCAGCGCCATCCGGTACCACCACGAGCCCAGCGACGCGGGAGAGGAGCACGAGGTGGCGGCCGTGGTGCACCTGGCCGACCTGTTCGCCAAGGTCAAACAGATCGGGTTCGGGGGGGATCGGGTGGCGGTGTGCTTCTCCGACGATCCCGCCTGGGCCCTTCTGGTGGAGCGGCAGCCCCACCTGGAGGACCTGGACCTGGCCCGGTTCACGCTGCAGCTGGACCAGGAGGTCGAGATGGCTCGGGCCCTGGCGAAGCTGGGGAGGGAGCCGTGACCGGGTGCGCCAACCTGCGCCAGGGCGCCGTGAGCCTGTCGGCCGAGGAGTTCCGGGCGCTCCGAGACTTCCTCTACGAACGCAGCGGGCTGTACTTCGCGGAGAACAAGAAGTACCTCCTCGAGAACCGGCTGGCCCGGTGCATGGAGCAGGCGGGGGCCGAGACCGTGGCCCAGTACCTGGGGCTGCTCCGCTCCCCCACGCGGGGCCGGTCGGCCCTCATGAACCTGCTCGACGCGGTCACCACCCACGAGACGTCCTTCTTCCGGCACCGGGCTCAACTGGAGGCGTTCCAGCGCCAGGTGCTGCCCCGGCTGATCGAAGGCCTCAAGAAGCGCGGCCGACGGAGCCTCCGGCTGTGGAGCGCGGCGTGCTCCTCGGGGGAAGAGCCCTACACCTTGGCCATGCTGATCCTCGAGACCCTGGGGCCCGGCCTGGGGGGCTGGGACGTGCGCATCTACGGGACGGACATCGCACACTCCATGATCCAGAAGGCCCGGGGGGCGGAGTACACCCGGTACTCGTTCCGGGGGACCCCGGCGTACTACGCACAGAAGTACTTCGACGTGTTGGGGCCGGACCGCTTCCGCGTGAAGGAAGAGGTCCGCAACCTGGTGGAGTTCGGCCTGCTGAACTTCGCGGACGACCTCCGCATGGGCCGCATGAGGGGGTTCCAGACGATCTTCTGCCGCAACGCCCTCATCTACTTCGACAAGCCGGCCAAGCGGAGGTTCGTGGCCCACTTCTATCGGGCCCTGGACCCGGGCGGGTACCTGTTCGTGGGGCACAGCGAGTCGCTCCACGGCATCACCGACGAGTTCAAGCTGGTCCATTTCCCCGGGGCGATGGGCTACCTGAAGCCGCCCGTCCCGTGAGGTCCGTCCAGGAGGAGGTGTCCATGGAACCCGACCGCGTGTCCCCGGAGGTGGTGGAGCTCCTCCCGGACTATCTGGCCGACGCCCGGGAGTGCCTGGAGCGGGCCTCCGAGATCCTCCTCGCCGTCGAGCGGGGGGACGACGATCCCGAGCTGCGGTCCGACCTGTACCGACAAATGCACGTGATCAAAGGGGGGGCGGGTCTGATGGGGTTCCGGACCGTGGAGGCGGTGACCCACGCCGCCGAGACCGCCCTGGGGCCGGTGAAGCGGGGGGAACGGCCCTTCACCCCGGCCTTGGCCGCCGGCCTTCTCCGGGCCCACGACGTGATCGCGGCCCTGCTCAACGAGCTGGAGGCCGACGGGCAGACCCGTACCGACCCAGGGCCCGCCGTCGAGGCCCTCGAGGCGGCCGCCCGGGGGGAGGAGCCGGCTCCGAACGAAACGAAGCCGGCCCCTTCGCCGGAGGCCCCTTCCGCCCCACCCTCCGACCGCCCCGCAGCGGACGACGAGGTGGTGCAGGAGTTCTTCGTCGAGGCCTGGGAGCTGATGGAGGAGCTGGAGCAGGATCTGGTGGCCCTCGAGGAGTCTCCGGACGACTCGGAGCTGCTCAACAAGATCTTCCGGGCCGCCCACACCCTGAAGGGGTCCAGCTCGTTCCTCGGGTTCGACGCGATCAGCCGGGTGACCCATCGGGTCGAGGACGTGTTCAACAAGCTGCGCCGGGGTGAGATGGTGGCCTCGGGCGAGGTCATGGACGTGGTGCTCGAGGCCGTGGACCGGCTCCGCAAGCTCCTCGATGCGGCCCAGGCCGACCGCCCCGGCCCGGCCGTGGACGATGTGCTGGGGGCCCTCGCCGGGGCCGTGGAGAGCGGTCGACCCAAGAGGCTCGGGGAGATCCTGGTGGAGCAGGAAGGGGTGCCGCCGGAGGCGGTGGAGAAGGCACTGGAGAGCCAGAAGGACGGGAAACCGCTGGGACAGGTGCTGGTGGAACAGAAGGCGGTTTCCCCCGAGGCGGTCGAGCGGGGCCTGGCCCGCCAGAATCAGATGCGCCGGGCGGCCCCCGAACAGACCGTGCGGGTGGACGTGGGGCGCCTGGACACCCTGATGAACCTGGTGGGAGAGCTGGTGCTGGCGAAGAACCGCCTGGCCCGGCTCCGGGCCGAGGCGGAGGAGCGGTGGCCGGGAGAGGACCTGGTCGAGGCCCTGGGGGAGACCTCCGCCCAGGTAGACCTGGTGGCCTCGGACCTCCAGCTGGCCGTCATGAAGACACGGTTGGTGCCGATCGGCAAGGTGTTCCGTAAATTTCCCCGGATGGTGCGGGATCTCTCGCGCAACCTGGGCAAGGGGGTTCGACTGGAGGTGGAGGGCGAAGGCACAGAGCTGGACAAATCGGTGGTGGAGGTGATCGGGGATCCCCTCGTCCACCTGATCCGTAACGCCGCGGACCACGGGGTGGAGCCTCCGGAGGAACGGGAACGGGCCGGGAAGCCCCGGGACGGGGTGATCCGGTTGTCGGCCCGTCACGAGGGGAACCACATCGTGGTGGAGGTGGCTGACGACGGGCGGGGCATGGACCCGGAGCGGCTGAAGGCCAAGGCCGTGGAGAAGGGGCTGCTCACCGCCCAGGACGCGGCCGCGCTGTCGCCCAAGGAGGCGTTCAACCTGGTGTTCGCCCCAGGCTTCTCCACGGCGGAGAAGGTGTCGAACGTGAGCGGCCGGGGCGTGGGCATGGACGTGGTGCGCACGAACATCCAGCAGCTCAACGGCCTGATCGAGATCGACTCGGAGCCCGGACGGGGCACGAGGGTGGAGCTCAGGATCCCACTCACCCTGGCCATCATCCAGGCCCTCCTCGTCCGGTGCGGCCCCGAGGTGTACGCGATCCCCTTGGTGAGCGTGGTGGAGACCGTACGGGTCGAACCGGGGCAGGTGAAACCCCTGGACGGGGTGCCCGTGCTCCGCCTACGGGACCAGGTGGTGCCTCTGGTGTACCTGGAGCGGCTGCTGGCCGTGCCCCCCCACGACCGGTCGGAACGGGAATACGTGGTGGTGATCGGGCTCGCCGAGAAACGGGTTGGGGTGGTGGTGGACGGCCTCCTGGGGGAGGAGGAGGTGGTGATCAAGAGTCTGGGGGGGTACCTGTCGGATACCCCTGCGGTGGCGGGAGCCACGATCCTGGGTGACGGGCGGGTGACCCTGATCCTCGACGTGAACCAGGTCCTGGAGCTGGCGGGCAGGACCGCCCCGCCCCGGGCCGCAGCCTGACCCGCCCACGCGGGCCACGGGACACGGAGGTCCCCATGGGAGACGACCGGACCGCGCCGAGCATCGTGGGTACCAGTGCCGCGGTCGAGGCCCTGCGCCGGGCCCTGGCGCGGGTGGCCCGCACCCGCCTGCCGGTGCTGCTGTATGGGGAGACCGGCACCGGCAAGAAGCTGGCTGCCCGGGTCCTTCACGACCTTTCGGGGCACGGCGGGGAGCTCCGGTGGGCCAACGGGAGGAACGAGGCCTCCCTGGCCGGGCTCGAGCGGGAGGGGTGTGGGGGCACTCTGGTGGTGACCGGGATCGACGAGGCGCCGGCGTCGGCCCAGGCCCGGATCCTGGGGTGGGTGGAGACCTGGGGGGATGATGGGCCCTGGCGGTGGGTGTTCACGGCCCGCACGGATCTGGAGAGCCGGGTGGAGGAGGGCCGGTTCCGGGCGGATCTGTACTACCTGATCGGTGGGTTCCCCCTGGTGGTTCCCCCGTTGCGGGAGCGTCTCGAGGACCTGCCCGCCCTGGCCCGGGCCCTGGTGGCCCGGCACGCACCGGGCCGAGAGTTCCCCGGGCTGAGCCCGGCCTTCCTGGAGGAGGCGGCCCTGTACCCCTGGCCGGGGAACGTGCGGGAGCTGGAACTGCTCCTGCTGGGCAGCTTCCCCCCCGAGCCGGACCAGCCCTGGCCCCCGGCCCCGTCCACCCGGGCGCGGGCGGATCGGCCGGGGATCCTTCCCTTTGGCGAGGCGAAGCGCAGGTTCGAGCGGGACTACGTGGCCCGTCTGCTGCTGGTGACCCGGGGCAACGTGGCCCGCGCGGCGCGGCTGGCGGGGAAGGCCCGCAAGGACTTCTACATCCTGATGGGCCGCACGGGGATTCGGCCCCACGCGTTTCGGACCGGTGGGAGGCGGGGTTGAGCCGACTGTGGGAGGACCCCCGGTTCGGGCCCCTGGCCCACGAGCTGTACCGTCGATGCGGCCTGGTGTTTGAGGGCGGCCAGGCCCACCTGTTCCGCAAGCGGGTGGAGCGACGGGCCCTCGAGGCCGGGTACGGCGACGTGGACTCCTACCTGGAGCGGCTGGCGTTCGGCATTGATCCGGAAGAGTTCGAGCGGCTCGTGGACCTGCTGACGGTCAACGAGACGTTCTTTTTCCGGGAGCCGGAGCACTTCCGGGTGCTGTTGGACGAGTTCTGGCCCCGGTGGAGGGAAAGGGGGGAGGTCCGGGTCTGGAGCGCGGCCTGCTCCACCGGGTGCGAGCCCTACACTCTGGGCATGCTCCTCCGGGAGCGCGGTTGGCACGAAGGGGTGGACATCCTGGCGAGCGACGTGAGCACTCGCGTCTTGGGCGAGGCCCGGCAGGGGGTGTACACCGAGTTCGCCCTTCGGAACACGCCCGCGTATTACCGACAGCAGTACTTCCGGATGGAGGGGGCCCGATTCCACCTGGACGCCTCGGTCCGGTCCATGGTGCGGTTCCAGCGGATCAACCTGGCCGGGCCCGAGCCGTGGGAGCCTCCGGGCCGGTTCCATGCGGTGTTCTGCCGCAACGTCCTGATCTACTTCGATCTGGAGGCCAAACGTCGGGTCGTGGGACGGCTGGTGGCCAGCCTGAGGCCGGGTGGAGTGCTGGTGGTGGGTCGTTCGGAGTCGTTGCTGAGCGTGCCGGAGGCCCCGCCCCCGTTGCACCGGGGTGGAGTGGTGGTGTACCGGTTGCCGGAAGAGGCGGAGAACGGATCCGAGGTTTCCCCGTTCGGGTGGAGGAGCCATGTCTGACAACGCGAACAGTTCGGACCAAGAGATCCTGCAGCTCGTCACCTTCCACATCGGCGAGGAGGAGTTCGGTGTGGCCATCCTGGACGTCCGGGAGATCAACCGGATGATGGAGGTCACCCGGGTGCCCCACGCCCCCGAGTTCGTGGAAGGGGTCGTGAACCTGCGGGGCCGGGTGATCCCGGTGGTGGACCTGCGCAAGCGCTTCGGCCTGCCGGCCCGGGAGCGGGATCGTAGCACCCGGATCGTGGTGGTGGAGCTGACCGACAAGGTCGTGGGGTTCATCGTGGACGCGGTGGACGAGGTGCTGCGGGTTCCGTCGAACCTGGTGGAGCCCCCACCGCCCATCGTGGGGAGCGTGGATCGGCAGTACATCGAGGGGGTGGTCAAGCTGGAGGACCGGTTGCTCATCCTGTTGAACCTTCACAAGCTCCTCGGCACCGACGAGTCGGAGGAGCTCCGGGAGTTTGAACCGTGAAAGCCGAGATCGTGAATCCGTTCTTGCAGGCCACCGTGGACGTGCTGCGCACCATGGCCGGGGTCGAGGCCCGGCGGGGCGCCCCCCGGATCAAGGGGGCCGGGGAGCCCTCGTTCGACATCTCGGGCCTCGTGGGCCTCAGCGGCCAGGTGCAGGGGTACGTGGCCTTGAGTTTCCGCCAGCCCGCGGCGTTCTACGTGGTAGGGCGGTTCCTGGGGGAACCGGTGGAGGAGGCGAACGCCCAGGTGCGCGATGCCGTGGGCGAGCTGGCCAACATCGTGGCCGGCGGGGCCAAGCGGGTGCTGGCCGAACAGGGCTATGATCTGAAGATCTCCATCCCCACCGTGGTGGTGGGCCGGAACCACACCGTTTCACGGCCCCGGGGGATCCCGTGCATCGAGATCCCCTTCGATACCGACGGGGGACCGTTCCGGGTGGAGCTGTGTCTCAAGTTGGAGCCGTAGGGCCCGGGGCGCCCGCGGCCGCCGCCCCGGGCCCCACGGAAGGGGTCCGGCTGGCGCCCGGGACCGTGGTCGAGGCTCGGATCGTGGAGTCGGCCCAGCCGGGCTCGGGCAAGGTGTCGGTGGGCCGATGGGTGCTGGACGCCCGGTTCCCGGCGGAACTGCCCCAGGGCGCTCGGTTCCAGGCCCGGGTGGAGGCCGGGGGCCCGCCCCTGGTGCTGCGGCTGCTGGAGCCCCCCGAGGCAGATGCGGCCCGGCTGGCCATGCCCCCCCGACAGGCCCTGGCCCGGGCGGTGGTGCGGGTGTTGGAGGCCGCCCGCTCCGACCCGGACCTGGTCCCGCTGGCCCGTTTGCTTCGGCTGTCTCCGGAGCCCCGGGCCTTGGCCTCGGACCTGGCCCGATGGGTGCGGGGGAGCGGGGTGTTCCACGAGTCGGCCCTGGCGCGGGGTGAGGTGCCCGAGGACCTGAAGACCCTGGCGGGCCGTCTGCTGGAGAAACTCGGCGAGGGGCCGATGCGCGAGACCGTGGAAGGCCTGGTTCGGCACGTGGAGGCCCACCAGGCCCGGGGCGCGCTCACGGGCGAGCCGGTGATCCCCCTGGTGCTGCCCTGGCCTGATGGGGCCGTGCACGGCGAGATCGCCCTGGAGCCCGAGCAGGAGGGACGAGGGGGGGCGGGGCGACGGTACCGGGCCCTGAGGATCCGCCTGGACCTCCCCAATCTCGGGCCGGTGGAGGTTCGGGTGGCCTGGGCCCCCGAGGGCGTACGGCTGGGCCTGGCCGCCCGGGCCGAGGTGTTGCCCCTGGTGCGGGGACGGTTGGAAGGGCTGCGGAGGGCATTGACCCGGGACGCCGCGGTGCGGCTCGTGGGACTGGTGGTGGAGGCCCTTCGGCCGCCACCGGATGAGTGTTCTTCGGTCCTGGAGGTCCGGGCGTGAAAGGCCGGCCCAAGGCCGCGAGCCTCGCCTACCGACCGGGCACCGACCGGGCGCCCCGGGTCACGGCCTCGGGCCGGGGAAGGGTGGCGGAGCGGATCCTGGAAGTGGCGCGGCAGGCAGGGGTCCCGATCCGGCACGATCCCGCCCTCGCAGAGATCCTGTCGCGGCTGGATCCTGGCGAGGAGATCCCCCCCGAGACGTACCGGGCCGTGGCCGAGATCCTGGCGTTCCTCTACCGGTTGGACGGGGAGAAGGCGGCACAGTCCCAAGCGGGGGATGCGGGCTCCGGTCCCGCTGGGGGTCATGCACCGGGGTCCGGGGCCTCGGGGAGGTGAACGATGAACGAGCTGCCCCGACCGGGCTGGCTCCGTACCTCGATGCGCCCCCCGTGGACCTCGGCGATCCAGCGGCAGATGGCGAGCCCCAGACCGCTGCCCCCCTGGGCGCGGGACCGGTGCTTGTCGACCCGGTAGAACCGCTCGAAGATCTTGGCCTGGTGCTCCGAAGGGATGCCGATGCCGGTGTCCTTCACGGTGATCCGGGCCCAACCCGGCCCCGAGCGGGCGTGGCTCAGGAACACCTTTCCGCCCTCGGATGTGTACTTCACGGCGTTGTCCAGCAGGTTCCAGACCAGCTGCCGGAGCCGGAGGGGGTCCGCCTCCACCTGGATGGGGGGGCCCCCGGCCCAGGTGAACTCCAGCCCCTTGGCCTCGGCCAGCACGGCGGCCCGGCTGGCCAGCTCCCCCAGCACCTCCTCCAGCCGCAGCGGCACCTTCTCCACCGGCGCTTCGCCCAGGTCCCCCTTGGCCAGGAGGAGCAGGTCCTCCACGATCCGGCCCATGCGGTGGATCTCCTCCAGGCCGGAGGCGAGCACCTGCTGGTACTCCTCGGCCGTACGCGGGTGCCGCAGGGCCACCTCGGCCTCACCCCGCAGCACCGTGAGGGGGGTGCGCAGCTCGTGGCTCGCGTCGGCCGTAAACTCCCTCACCCGCCGGAACGCGTCGGCCAGCCGGCGCAGAAGCCCGTTGATGCTCCGGGCCAGCTCCCGCACCTCCTCGGTGCCCTCGTCCTCCGGGAGCCGGGCGGCCAGGCGGTCGGCGTCCAGACGTCTCAGGGCCGCCACCAGCCCGTCCAGCGGGCGAAGGGCCCGGCCCGCCAGGAACCAACCGCCCCACAGGACCAGGAAGAGGGTCAGGGGGATCCCCACCGCCAGGGCCAGGAGCACCTGGCGCAGGGTGGTGACCACCGACTCCAGGCTGGTGGCCACCTGGACCACGTTGCGCACCCGCCCGCGGACGATGATCGGGTAGGTGAGCACCCGCAGCGGGGCGTGGGGGTCGGGCACGGTCTCGAACACCCGCTGGCCGTGGACCGCCCGCCGCAGGGCCTCGCGGGAGACCGGGAGGTTGCGCAGGATCAGATTCTGGCTGCGGGCCCCCACCTTGCCGGAGGGATCGAGCACCTGGATGAACTGGCCCGCGGCCGGAACCCCGAAGAACTCCTCGAGGAGGCGTGCGAAGTTGGTGTACCCGGGCCTCAGGAAGTTACGAACGCTCGATTCCGCCACCACCTCGGCCAGGGCCAGGAGTTTCTGGTCCACCCCCCGGTACAGGTTCCGGGCCAGGGCCGCGTAGAACCCGATTCCGAACAGGAGGAGCACGGCGGTGAGCAACGCTCCGTACCACAGGGTGAGGCGGCCCCGAAGGGTTTGGGGGCTCACGGCTCCTCCCGAAGCACGTAGCCCACGCCCCGCACCGTGTGGATCAGCCGGGGCTCGAACCCCTGGTCCACCTTCTTGCGCAGGTAGTTCACGTACACGTCCACCACGTTGGTGTACGAGTCGAAGGACTGGTCCCACACGTGCTCGAGGATCATGGTTCGGGTCAGGACCCGGCCGGCGTGGCGCATGAAGTACTCGAGCAGGGCGAACTCCTTGGCCGTGAGCTCGATGGGCTTCCCGGCCCGGGTCACCCGGCGGGCCGCCGGGTCCAGGGTGAGGTCGGCCACCTGCAGCACCGGGGGCGCCTGGGGCGCGCCCCGCCGCAGCAGGGCCCGGATCCGGGCGAGGAGCTCGGCGAACGCGAACGGCTTGGTCAGGTAGTCGTCGGCTCCCAGGTCGAGCCCCTTGACCTTGTCGCCCACCGAGTCCCGGGCGGTGAGCACCAGGATCGGGGTGTGCACCCCCTGCGCCCGGAGCCTTTGGATGAACCGGAAGCCGTCGAGCCCCGGAAGCATCAGGTCGAGCACGATCAGATCGTAGGGGTTGAGCTCGGCGAGCTCAAGCCCTTCCTCCCCGTCCAGGGCCACGTCCACGGCGTACCGCTCCTCCTCGAGGCCCTTACGAATGAACGAGGCCACCTTCTCTTCGTCTTCCACCACCAGGATGCGCACGGTCCGTACCCTCCATCGTCGAGTCGGCGCCCGGGCTGTTGAGCCGGCGTCAAAATAGAAGCTCCCCCACCGATGATCGGGGGCAAGGGACCTGACGGAGAGCCGGGCGCGGCCGTACCAGTGGACAGGATTCAGCGGACGGTGGACAGGAGGGGATCCCCCGTTGTCGTAAAGTATTTCTCACCTGTTGGGGGCTGCCGGGCTTTCTGTCCCCTGACTCCTGAAG
>JAADGT010000076.1 GCA_013152215.1 Deltaproteobacteria bacterium | reverse complement strand
CCTGCCCAGCGTGTTCCCCTTCGGAAAAGGAGGATCGCGCTGTGGCCAAACTGTCCTGGGAGGCGCGTATGACCATCAGGGTGTTGTCCGAAAAGGGAGTGTCGAACCGCGAGACGGCCCGTCTGCTCGGCGTGAGCGAGGGAACGGTGCGCTATCACCGTCGCCGTCAGGCAATGGGCGCCCAGGACGGGCGCAGCTTGCAGCAGCGAAAGGCAGCTGCCTTCAGGCCGGCCATCGAGGCCTGGCTCAAGGCTCGCGAGGAGTCCTCGCCGTCGAACGTGGCCGAGTTGCATCAATGGCTCGTGGACGAGCACGGCTGGACCGGCAGCCTTCGCGCACTGCAGCGCTACGTGCGCGACATCTGGCCGCCTCCGCCACGCCGAGCCCGGCGCCGGGTGGAGACGCCCCCCGGGGCCCAGGCCCAGGCCGACTGGGCCGTGTTTCCGGGCGTGTGGATCGCCGGCCGACAACAGGACCTGCTGGCTTTCGAGATGGTGCTGTCCTGGTCCCGGTACCCGGCGCTGGTCTGGTCGCTCCGCAAGCACCAACTCGCCTGGCTGTCGGTGCACAACGAGGCGTTCCGTCGTCTTGGCGGCATCCCGGCCTGCGTGCGCATCGACAACGAGAAGACGGCCGTGGTCCAGGGGGCGGGGGCCTGGGGAACCATCCATCCGGCCTATCGGGCCTACGCCCGCACGGTACGCTTTCATATCGACCCGTGCCCGCCCCGCGCCCCTCAGGCCAAGGGCAAGGTAGAGCGGCGCATCCGGGATCACCGAAGCGGCCTGAGCCCGTATCGTCGGCACTGGGAGAGTCTGACCGAACTGCAAGCCGAGACCGACACACGACTGCGTCGGCTGTGCCGCCAGCGACGCTGTCCGGCCACCGGCACGGATGTCGAGAGCGCTTGGCAGCAGGAGCTGGCCCATCTGGCCCCGGTGCCGGTGTTGCCCGAGCCCTTCGACCTGGTGGCCGAACGTCGGGTCGGTGCCGACTGCATGGTGTCGTTCGAGCATCGTCAGTACTCGGTGCCGTTTCGGTTCATTGGGCAATCCGTCGAGGTCCGCGGCTGTGCCGAGACCGTCCAGATCCTGGCCGGGGCCGAAGTGGTCGCTACCCACCCGCGCCACACCGAAGCCCGGGTGCTGATCGACCCCGAGCACTTCGAGGGCCCTTCGACCGATCGGGTGATCGCCCCGCCCCCCTTGGGGCGCATGGGACGGCGCTTGCAGCAGATCGCCGCCCTGGTCCCCGAGCAGCGGCCCGTGGACCTGTATGCCGCGTTGGCCGAGGTGGCCCGATGAGCGCCCCGGTGGCCCGTGCCCGGGTAGACCTGGACGCCACCGCCGAACGCCTTGAACGGCTGGGCATGTCCTACGTGGCCGGCCGGTTGGCCGAGCACCTGGCCGAGGCCAGCTCGCAGGACCTTCCGGCCCACCGCTTCCTCGACCGGCTGCTCGACGCCGAACTGGCCGAGCGCGAGCAACGGCGCATCCGCACCTCGCTTCGGCTCTCGGGGCTGCCCACCGGGCAAACCCTGGGCAACTTCGACTTCGCCTTCCAGCCGGCCATCGAACGCTCGCGCATCGAAACCCTGGCCACCTGCGCATGGATCCGGTCCCACGAGACCCTCCTGATCCAGGGCCCCCCTGGCGTGGGCAAGACCCATCTGGCCGTGGCCCTGGGTGTAAAGGCCGTCGAGAACGGTTTCTCGGTGCTGTTCATCCGCCTGGAGGAACTCATCGCCGCCCTCAAGCGCGACGCGGAGCTCCCGGCAAGCCGGCTTCGCCGGCGCAAGTACCTCAACGTGGCGTTGCTGATCATCGACGAGATGGGCTTTGAGCCCCTGGACCGACGGGCCGCCAGCCTGTTCTTCCGTCTGGTCAGCTACCGCTACGGGCGCGGCTCGATCTTGATCACCACCAACAAGGGCATCAAGGACTGGCCGGAGCTGCTGGCCGGCGACGAGGTGCTGGCCACCGCCATCCTCGATCGCCTGCTCCATCACAGCCATGTCATCAACATCAAGGGCCGCAGCTACCGGTTGCGCGACCTGGAGCAGGCCATCAGCCTGAGGTGTCCTGAGCCATGCACAACAACCTCACACACGGCGACAGGTGCGTAAAAGTAGGTGTCGCCTTAATGCGTAAATCTGGGTGTCGCTTGACAATCGGGTGCGAAACTCGTTCAACAGCGTGCGGAAGCCGGTGGGCCTTTATGTGGAGCACTTGGTCGCCATGGCACGCGAGGTGCCTCAAGACCTTCGCCGGAGGCTCGCACCGGAAGGAGACCTACGAGGGGGCGCCGAGGGATTGGGAGAGCATGGATGGAGTGCCCAGAGCGGAGCCCCACGGGAGTCGCCCGAGGGGGGGATGATGCCTACTCTGCCCGGTGTGCGTTTCGAGGTGCGTACTCGAAAAATCACCACTTCGCCTTTCGGTTGGTCCACGACGACATCGAAGGCGGAGGTGGCGCCTGAGATGATGATCTAGTCGCTGGAGAGATCCTCTGGACGGACATGCGCATGACGAATGACGAGAAGGAGGACGACCATGACCCTGTGCGAGCGATGTGGAAGAGTCGTGGACGACTTTTCGTTGGAAGATGGGAGCGATTGTCCAGAGTTTCTCCAGGTGGCCGGGGAGCTCTTGAACGGCTTCGATGCCGACGCGGTGTTGTGCGACGAGTGTCGAGAGGAGCTGGGGCTCCTGGCGGCCGGTTCGTTGTTCGAAGGGTGATGGTGGACCACGCGTTGCACGAGCAGTCGCACCATCGAGTGTTTCTGCAAACATTTCGATAGCGCAACGCGTCGCCTCGGGTGAGAGGCGAAGTTCGAAAATCGTTTCGGGGACTCGGAAAGGATACGAAATGAATATCGATGGAAAACGGCCAGACTTCTCGGCTGAAAAGGAATACCTTGAAGGACTGTACGGAATCTCATTCCCGGAAAACCTTTATCATTTCGCCAGATTTCTGAGCGAGCATCGCGATGGAGCATACGTCCTTAGTGAACTAACTTCGTACCGGCCTTGTGGCCCTTTGAGCCTTCTCTTGGACTTTTACGATGGCACGCGCGTCCAGTCGCCAAAGTTGCCGATGATCCTGCATTGGCGGAAATTGGGTCATCTTCCCGAATTTTTCTCTGTATTGTCCGGGAAACTGGTAGGGAGTGAGGTTGGGCTCCTACTCGACGAGCCAGACAAAGGGTTTAGAGGGGTCTGCTCGATTACTCCTGATCCGTATTCTGAAACAGTCTATGGGAGCATATTCGACGTTGTAATCGATTTTTGCAGCGTAGATTTGAGCAATGCTGCGTACACGCCGATCCACGATTACGATGGAGGACTTTTCGGTCCAGAAGCATTCGATCTGGAGAGGTTGACCGAAGACTGGGATCGTATCCTGAAGAGTCTCGTCTTCTGCCGTGATTTATACCGTTATGTGAATATTTATGGCATAGAAATAGACGAAGGGAGGCCGGATGGAATTGGGAACCCATTTTTAGAGGACGACGAAGAAAACGGAGTGAGCTTAGTCATAAGTGAAAGCCAGTATAAAGAGATCGAAGGAATCGGTTCCGGCTCACCGTATGAGATCAAGGAAGAGATAGGCGAAGATAGAGTCGCGCAAGCGATTCGTCTTTGTGAGGACGGATATCCCGGGGCAGCCTTGGGTTTGGGACGAGTCCTTTGGAAGTATGCGGAGGACTTGGTTGAGTTGGAAACGGCCAAGAATCTGATGATCGCCGCGTACAAAGCGTTGGGGCGAGACTACCTCGTCTATGTGGTGGAAGAGACATTCAAACATCGGGATTTGGACTCGATTGATATCGTCAACGATCCGAAACAAAAAGATTTGGTCGCCGCGTATCCTCGTGGAGATGGGTATGTGTTCGAGGCGAGGGACGGAAGGCTCCTAGATATCATTCCTGTCTATGTAAAGAAGGATGGAACATCTACGATTGTCGATCGGTACCCGTTCTCTTTGCTGGAATTGGTCCTCGCTGGTGCATTTCCATATGAAATCAAGGAGTCCTGTGTATTTGTATATATCAAAGAAAGAGATGAAGGTGACGAAAATGGTGACGAAGGGACGACTTGGGGTGATTCCGACCCTTTCATCGATATAGTGAAAGAGTCGCTGAACAGTTCCGAGGATTCCATGGTTGATGCAGCCTTGGCACTTTGCTCCATCATTTTCAGGGTTGTCGCGAACATCGACACCGTAGAGAAGGCTCCGTCGGAAGTTATTTCTGCTGTGAAAGGCGAATGTGAGAGATTGGGGAAAACTCCAGACGAACTCGCGGCTGAGCTGGTTTCAGAAATCATAAGATGCGTTGACAGCAAGATTGCCGACCCGTATTTCGATGACGACAAGGTCATTTGGCCTGCTCTCGACGTATTGGGGCTGACGAGTAAGTGGGTCGGAGAGGAGGAGATTGCGTCCATCAAGGCATGGTTTCAATATGCGGGGTGTCGTAAGGAGAATATTCGGCGGGCTTTAGAGCGGATCAGGTCTGGTTTCGTGCCACCCATTGAGAGAGACGAAGGGGAAGAGAGCGAAATATTGGATTCCGAATGTGAGAGCCGCGACGAAGAACCGGATGACTCCCTCCCCGACGAAGTTCCGGTGCAGGGTTCGGAGAATCCTCCGAATTTAGGCGACGAGTCGGAATCCGGGCAAGAGAGTGGAGATTCGCACGAGGAAGACGAGGCCTTCGTCTCCGAGGCCGAAATCGATTTGACACCCGCCTTTCAGGAAGCGTTGGGAGCCCTGGGTGAAGCTTTGAGAGCCCTGGCCGAAGGGGGAGGAGAAGAGGATGCCTCCGGTGAGGAAGAAGGGGGAAGGACCCTCAAGGAGGCCCTGGCGGCCTTGCCCCCAGGAGTCGCCGAGCGGATCAAGGCCAGGGCCAGGGAGGAGTGGCCGGACGACTTCTCGGCACAGAGAATGGAGATCGAGGAGCAGATCGAGTCCTACGAGTGGATCAATGGTTACGAGAACGAGAATATCCCAAGCGATGTCCTGGCTACCATAAAGGCCCGGGCTGCGGAGGAGTGGCCCGACGACTATACCTATCAGAAGACCGAGATCGAAGATCAAGTCGAGGCCTATTTGGAGATCGACGACTGAGAGAAAGGGGGCGAGTGGTGGACTCGTGGCGCCCCCTGACAGGAAGTCCACGGCCTCCGACCGTGGAAGAATCGTTGGGTCCTTCGGGGGACAGTTTTGGCTACCCACGGCCTTCCGCTTCTGGAGACGAATCCGGATCGCACCGGGCGTGCCCCTGAACCTGGGGGGGACATTGGGGGGGTGGGGACATTGGTCTAAAGCGAAGCTTTCTCGGTGGGACGAAGGAGGTGCCGTAATCGCCCCATGAACCCCATCTGTTCCGGCTGATCCTGGGCTGAGGTCCTGCGAACCGACTGGACGAACTGGACCGCGCCACCCATGTGGACTAACTTGTATTAGTCCGGACGGAAGGAGGTGGTAGCCGTGCGTACCGTGAACATCCACGAGGCAAAGACCCATCTCTCACGGCTGGTCCAGGAGGCCGCACGGGGAAAGCCCTTTGTCATCGCGCGGGCCGGCAAGCCCCTGGTCAAGGTGATCCCCTACCACGGAGAGGCGTCGACGACGCAGCGATTGGGCTTCATGAAGGGGGAGATCGAGGTCCCGGACGACTTCGACGAGATGGGGGCGGAGGCGATCGAGGCGCTGTTCGGGGGGGAACGGGAACGATGAGGATTCTTCTCGACACCCATGTGCTCCTGTGGGCGGCCGGCGCTCCGGAGAGGATCCCAGAACGGACGCGCCTCCTGCTCGAAAGCGAGTCCAATGAGCTCGTTTTCAGCTCTGCAAGCATCTGGGAGGTGGTAATCAAGCGGGGGCTCGGTCGGGAGGATTTTCGCGTGGATCCGGAGCGGCTGCGTCGGTTGCTCGTGGCCCATGGGTATGTGGAGCTTCCGGTGACCTCCGATCACGCGCTGGGCGTCATCGCCTTGCCGAGGCTCCACAAAGACCCCTTCGACCGCATCCTCTTGTCCCAGGCCCGCGCGGAGGAGCTTCATCTGCTGACGGCAGACCGGAAGTTGCTCCGCTACGGGAGCCCGGTGCTCGATCTGTTCGGGGGCTGAGCGGCCCGAAGGAGAAGTTCTCTCGGACAGAGGCGGGATCGCGGAGGCGAGCGAGGAGGTTCGCCGGGGCTCAGCCGGGGGTACTGTGAACCCGGCGGGGTAGTGGAGCTTCTTCCTTGCGGAGCGGCTGGGGGCCGCCGCTCTCCCTCGGTCTTTGGGGCTCAGGCCCACACACACCGCAGGGGATCTCCGGCCGGATTTGAGGCTATCGCCGAGACCCAAGGGGAACGTAGGGGGGCTCAGGCGATCCCCCACAGCCGAGCGAAGGCAGCAGGGGTAAGCAGGCGGGCAAAGGCCGGAGGGCGTTCCAGGAGCTTTCCGTCTCCGGTCACCAGCACGGCACCCGGCTCGGCGGCCAGCAGATCCCAGAGATGCTGGTCGCCCGGGTCGGGTGGAGGCTCCGGAGCGGGAACGGGGGTGCGCAGGCCGCCGTTGGCCGCGATGTCGAGCAGGACGGTGTCCACCTCGTCTCCGGAAAGGCCGTGGAGGACCTGGATCCGCGGTCGGAGGAGCACCCGGCGGTATTCGGCCAACAGGTCTTCGGTGAGCAGGTAGAAGAACCTCCCGGTCAGCATGGGGTTCAGGATCCGGCAGGTGGGGGCCGTGGGTTCACCGGTGAGCAGGCCGCTCACCACCACGTTGGTGTCAATCACCGCGGGGGGCCGCGCCATGGCCGCGCTCCCGGCGTGTTTCCTCGACGGCCCGGCTCAGGGCCTCCGCCTCCGTAAGGCCCGCCCGGGCCCGCGCCCGCGCCACCAGGTCGGCGGCCTCCTTGCGGGTCTTGATGCCGTAGTGCTCCAGGCTCTCTTCGATGATCTGCCGGATCGTCTTGCCCCGCCGGAGGGCGGCTTCCTTGAGGGCCCGGTGCCGTTCCTCGGACAGGGTGATCGTGAGGCGAGGCATGTTTCCCTCCTGGTAGGCGGGATGCACCAAGTCACCAAGGCACTGTATCACCCAGCGCCCCTCCGGCCAATCCCCGCTGTCCACTCCGCCGGTGAGTTCGGGACATTGGTCGAAAGCGAAGCTTTTGGGGGGAGCGAAAGGGCGGCCGGTGTTCCGAGAGGACCCCAGAGCGGACGTGCCTTTTGCCGAGAGCGAGTCCAATGAGCTCGTTTTCAGCTCTGCAAGCATCTGGGAGGTGGTGATCAAGCGGGGGCTCGGTCGGGAGGATGTTCGGTTTTCGTGTGCGAGTCGGAGGGATCACGGAGCCGATCCGCTGGATCGGCACCCCGCTTTTCGGTCAATGTGACCTCTGGCCGTGGAAACCTCACCAAGCGAGGTGCCACGGCACGGCGCGAATCCCCGGCCGAAGGGTGCAAGGGCGCTCTATATTGCAGGCGATCACGCCTCGGGCCGAACCGCCGGCAAGGCGCAGCCACCGGGACAGGGCGTTGGCGTGGTTTGGGACCGGCGTCGCGGTGGCTTTGACCTCCACGGCGTACAGGTGCCCGCCCCATTCGATGATGAGATCCACCTCCAGGCCGCTCCCGGACCGCCAGTAGAAGAGGCCGGGGCGCTCGCCCCTGTGCCGGAACGCCTTGATCCACTCCGACAAAACGGACGTCTCCACCAAGGGGCCTGCAAAGGCGCTTTGCAGGGCCGCCTCCGGGGTGTGGAGCCCCATGAGGTAGGTGGCGAGCCCGGGGTCGAGCATGTAGAGCTTGGGGCTCTTTCGGATGCGTCTCCCAAAGGACCGGTGGAACGGCTGCAGGAGACACACGATGCCGCTTGCCTCGAGCACCGAAAGCCAGCGCCTGGCCGTAGGCCCGGTAACGCCGGCCTCGGCGCCGAGTTCCGCCAGGTTCACGATGGTGCCGGTGCGGGCGGCCACGAGGGTCAGGAACCGGGTGAAGGTCCCAAGGTCCCCCACGTGGGCGAGATCGCGCACGTCGCGTTCCAAATAGGTCTGCACGTAGCTCCCGAACCAGAGCGATCGGTCCACGAGGGGATTCAGGCGGGGTTCGGGGTATCCGCCACGGAGGAGCCAGTCCCCAAGGTCGATCGGGGGACCCGCCCCTGTGGGCTGTGAGTCCCCGAACACCTTGCGGATCAGGGCGTCCATCGAGGCCGGCCCCGGGACCTTGGCGGTTTCCGCCGTGGAGAGGGGGAGGAGCTCGAGCACGGCCACACGGCCCGCAAGCGTCTGGCTCACCCCTTTCATGAGGCCGAAGGTTTGGGAGCCGGTAAGGAGCCAGCGGCCCGGGGTACGGTCCTGGTCGATCTGATCTTTGATGTAGGGGAGCAGGTCGGGAGCGTACTGGATCTCGTCCAGGATGAGGGGGGGCGGATTTTCGCGGAGGAACCCGACCGGGTCTTCCGCCGCTCGGAGACGAACGTGGGGAGCCTCCAACGAGACATAGCGGTGGGATGCCTCGAACTCGTTCCGGAGAAGGGTGGTCTTTCCGGTCTGTCGGGCTCCGGTGACCAGTATCGCCGGAAACGTGGCTGCTGCCCGGTGGAGAACGGACGCCAAATGTCTACGGAGGTAGCTCATGGAGAAAGAATATGGCGTGTAAATGAAAAATGCAATTTTCGATTTGCAAGAATTCTGGCAAGAAGGGATCTCCCGCCGGCAACGGCCATCCGGTCCCCGTCCACGTGCCGCGGGGCAGGGACACTGGTCTAGAGCGAAGCTTTCTCTGGCTTCTTATCCCTGGTTCCGAGGGAGCATGACGCGGGCGTCGGCGATGACGCACCGCTCCGGGCCGCAGAGGACGGGGTTGAGGTCGATGGACTCGACGGCGGGGCCGAGGTCGCGGGCCATCCCGGAGTGGTGTTCCCGACTCGATCCGTCCGAACAGGTGGAGGATCTGTTGCCGCCGCCCGTGTCAGCCGACCTGGCTGCAGGATGAAGGGCCGGGCCGGTGAAACTGCGGGCCAGCGGTTACCGGGGAGGCGTGAAAAGGAACACCGGGAGTTGCTCGGCCGCACGCAAGAGCGCTGCGTCGTTCGTCAGGAAGGCGTCGCATCCGGTGGACAGGGCCGTGGCGCAATGGATCGCGTCCGGGGTGCGAAATCCGTACCGGGCTCGGACCTCGGCCGCTCGGGCCGCAATGGCGGCGTTCAGATCCACGACCTGCAAGTGGGGGAAATTTTGCAGGACCCGTACCAGTTCTGCCGCTCGGCGGGCCTCCCCCGCCCGGTAGGCTGGCACGAGGAGTTCGGTGATCACGAGGGTCGAGATGACGCCCTGCACCTCTCCGGCCTCTACCCGGCTGAAGAACCGTCGGGCGGCGGGGTAATGGTCGGGGTGGCGCTCCAGCAGATAGATCCACCCAACGGTGTCGATGGCAACGGTCGCTCCGGAGGGAATCTCGTCGGGGCTCAGTCGTCCCATTCGTCCCTTGTCCGTTTCAGCTCTTCCGAGTACCCGCGCCAGATCGGCCCCCCGATCCGGTCCAGAACGTCGAGCGCCGACTCTTGCACTTTCCGGAGAACGACGTGGTCGTCCTGCTGGTCGACCTCCAAGAGGTCTCCGGGACGGAGTCCCAACCGTCGTCGGATGGCCGCCGGGATCACGATTTGGGACTTGCTGCTCAGTCGAGCCGTCGGCACGGTGCGCCTCCTTTGCTTTACGGACAAGTAAAGCAAAGGAGGCGTACGGAGTCAACGGTGGGGATGTGGGCGCGCAGGTGAGCCGTGCCGCCGGGCAGGGACATTGGTCTAGAGCGAAAGCTTTCTCTGGCTTCTTATCCCTGGTTCCGAGGGAGCATGATGCGGGCGTCGGCGATGACGCACCGCTCCGGGCCGCAGAAGACGGGGTTGAGGTCGATGGACTCGACGGCGGGGCCGAGGTCGTGGGCCATCTCGGAGAACCGAACGAGGAGGTCCACGAGGCTCTCCCGATGCACGGGGGGCGCGCCCCGAAACCCTTCCAGGAGCTTCCGGGCCCGAAGCGACTCGAGGGCGGACTCGGCGTCGTCGGGTGACATCGGGGCCATGCGGATGGCCACGTCCTGGTAGATCTCCACGGCCGTGCCGCCGATGCCGGTGAGAACCACGGGGCCGAACTGGGGGTCGTTCTTGGCCCCCACGATGAGCTCGAGGCCGTCGGCCATCTCGTCGAGGAGCACGCCCTCGAAGCCGGGAAGCCGGGCCATGCGGCGGTACGCTTCCCGCAGCCCCTGCTCGTCCTCCACCCCCACGACCACACCGCCCACATCGGACTTGTGGATCACCCGCGGGGAGACGACCTTCACGACCAGGGGATAGCCGACCCCGGCGGCGGCCTCGAGCGCGTCCTCGAGGTCGCGGGCCCACGCCCACTGGGTCACGGGAAGCCCGTATTCGGCGAGGATCCTTCGGGCAAGGGGTTCGACGACCCACCCTGCCGAGGCACAGCTCTCCAAGATGGCGGCGGTTTGCGGCTTCACGGGTGAGCCCTCCTGGCGATGGCCTTCGCCATGTGCACGGCCCCCTGCACAGTATGGGAGACCGGGATGCCGTTGGCCTGGAAGCCCTCGATGAAGATCCCGTACTTGTCGATGTGGGGCACATAGGCCACGATGGTCTTGCCGGTTTCGCGGGCGATCTGGGCCGCCCGCGCGCCCACGTCGGGCGTGATGGCCGGCAGGTAGGGCAGCAGGAGCAGGATGATGCCGTCCACGTACTGCCGCCCCAGCAGGAACCGCAGGGAGGCGAGGATGTCGCGATCCGTGGCCGAGCCGGTCAGGTCGACGGGGTTCCCCACCGAGGCGATGTCCCGGATGCTCGGCGAAAGCTCGTCCCGGAGGCGATCCCCGTCCTCGGCCGGGATCGTCGGCAGCACGAGGCCCGCCTCCTGGCACTCGTCCGACGCCACGGCTCCGTGGCCGCCGCTGGCGGTGACGATGCAGACGTTCCGAAACCCCACGGATGAACGCGTCGAGGAGAGGGCCTCGCAGAACGCCACGAACTCCGCCTCGTCCCTCGCCTCCAGGGCGCCGGCATGCCCGAGGATGTCGTGGAGCACCCGATAGTCGCCGGCCACGGAGGCGGTGTGGGACGCCACGGCCCGGGACCCGCCCGGGGACCTGCCCGCCTTCATGAACACCACCGGCTTGGCGGCCCGTTCCAGAAGGTCCGCGAACTCACGGCCGCGGCCCGGACGGAACCCCTCGAGATAGAGGCCGATGACCGTGGTGGCGGGGTCGTCGAGGAAGAACCGGACCAGGTCCACCTCGTCGAGGGCCGCCCGGTTCCCGATGCTGACTCCCCGTGCGATGCCGGCGCCCTCCTGGGTCAGCTTGATCATGAGGTCCACCAGAATGCCCCCGCTCTGGCTGACGAGCGAGATGCCCCCGGGGCGGATCTCGATGAGCCTCTCGGGCGGCAGGAAGAAGGTGTCCAGAACGGGGGGCGAGAACACGCCGAGGCAGTTCGGGCCGATCAGCGGAACGTCGTTGGCGCGGCTGATGTGTGCGACCTCGTCCTGGAGGTCCTGGCGCCCGGTCTCGGCAAACCCTCCGGAGATCACGATGGCCCCCTTGATCCCTGCCGCGACGCACTCCCGGAGCGCGTCGGGGACCCTTTCGGCCCGGATCCCTATCACGGCCACGTCCACGGGCCCGGGGACGTCGTCGATGCTCCGGTAGACGGGCTCGCCGTACAGATCCCCGCCCCTGGGGTTGATGGCGTAGGTGGCCGTGCGGTAGCGCAGGTGGTTCTTGTGGTAGATCACGTTGGCCGGGTGAAACGGGTTGGTGAGCGACACGCCGTAGACGGCGATCGATTTCGGTTGGAACAGGCGAGAAAGGTCCATCGTCTCCTCAGCAGGGGGCTGGGCGGTCTCGGGGGTCGGGTCGGTTCGCCGGGGTGGGGCGAAGGGGTTACGCTACCGCATCGCTCGGTGGAGTCAAAGGGGGACTCCCGGGCATTGGCACCGTGGCGCCCACGAAACGGGGGTGGCTCCACCTGTCCTCCTGCCCCGGCCCGGGCTATGCTCCACCCAGACCGCACACCTTCGCCCCGGCCCGCCCCATGACGCGACCGAGCTCGAGCCGCCTCCCCCGCACCGTGATCGCCCTGGGGTGGGTGAGCCTGCTCACCGACCTGTCGAGCGAGATGATCTACCCCCTGCTCCCGGTGTTCCTGACCGGCGTGCTCGGGGCCGGGGCGGCCGCCCTCGGGGTGGTCGAGGGGGTGGCAGAGGCCACGGCCTCGATTGTCAAAGTGGTGTCGGGGTACTGGTCCGACCGGGTCCCACGCCGCAAGCCCCTGGTGCTGGCCGGGTACGGCACGTCGGGGGCGGCCCGGCCCCTGATCGGGCTCGCCACGTCGTGGGTGGGGGTGCTGGGCCTGCGGTTCGCCGACCGGGTGGGCAAGGGGGTGCGGACCTCGCCCCGGGACGCCCTGATCGCCGACACGGTGGACCCGGCCCGGCGGGGCCGGGCCTTCGGGTTCCACCGGGCCATGGACCACGCCGGGGCCGTGGCCGGCCCGGTGGTGGCGGCCGGGTTGCTGGCCCTGGGGGTGCCCCTGCGGGGGGTGTTCCTGCTCGCGGCCGTGCCCGCAGCCGCGGTGATCGTGGTGATCGCGAGGGGGGTACGGGAGCCGGCGGCCCCTGCCCCCCGCCCCC
>JAADGT010000125.1 GCA_013152215.1 Deltaproteobacteria bacterium | reverse complement strand
TGATCACGCCGATCGCGATGGAGGAGGGTTTGCGGTTCGCGATCCGTGAGGGTGGCCGCACGGTGGGCGCCGGCGTCGTGACGAAGATCCTCGAGTAGTTGGCGGAGCCCCAAACCGATGAGAGACGCCGTGATCCTGGCTTGCACCGAGTGCAAGCAGCGCAACTACCACACCGACAAGAACAAGAAGAAGACGACCGGCAAGCTCGAGAAGAAGAAGTACTGCCGGTTCTGCAACCGGCACACGGTGCATCGGGAGACCAAGTAACCCGGTCGTCGATCGCGTTTCGTCGTGCAGGCCAGTAGCTCGAACTGGTAGAGCACCGGACTCCAAATCCGGGGGTTGGGGGTTCGAATCCCTCCTGGCCTGCCACTTTCTTTTTTTCTTGGGGTTTCGGATGATCGAGAAGCTGCGGACCTTCCTTCGGGAGGCGAAGGTCGAGATCAAAAAGGTGACCTGGCCCGACCGGAAGGTCACCACCGCTTCGACCGTGGTGGTCTTGGTCGTGACGTTCGTGGTGGGGATTTACCTGGGGCTGGTGGACGCCCTGTTGAATCAGCTGTTCCGGCTCGTATTGAGCTGAACCCCCTCCCCGACGCCGGCCGACCGGGCGCCGGACGTCCCTTCCCTTCCCCTCATCCTCACACCGAATCGCAGGGCAGCGGAAAATGGCCAAGCAGTGGTACGTGGTGCAGACCTACTCCGGTTACGAGAACCGTGTGAAGGCGGCGCTGGAGCAGCGCATTCGCGAGCACGGGATGGAGGACCGGTTCGGCCAGATCCTGGTGCCCTCGGAGAAGGTGGTCGAGGTGGTGAAGGGCGAGAAGCGCACGACCTCGCGCAAGTTCTTCCCGGGGTACATCCTGGTCCAGATGGAGATGGACACGGATGCGTGGTACCTGGTGAAGAACACCCCTAAGGTCTCCGGGTTCGTGGGGGGTGGGGTGAAGCCCACGCCCATCTCCGACGAGGAGGTCGAGAAGATCATCGGCCAGATGGAGGAGGGCCGGGCCCATCCGAAGCCCAAGTACGAGTTCAGCCGGGGGGAGCAGGTGAAGGTGATCGACGGGCCGTTCTCGAACTTCACCGGCGTGGTGGAGGACGTGAACCCCGACAAGGGAAAGCTCCGGGTGCTCGTGAGCATCTTCGGCCGGTCCACGCCGGTGGAGCTGGAGTTTTTCCAGGTGGAGAAGACCTGAGGGAGGCCTCCCCCGGAAGGGGGCCGCTAGGACGGGGCCGCCGGGGCCCCGCCACACCTCTGGAAAGGAGCTGTCACCATGGCGAAGAAGGTCGCAGCGATCATCAAGCTGCAGATCCCGGCCGGCCAGGCGAACCCGTCCCCCCCCGTGGGGCCGGCGCTGGGCCAGCACGGGGTCAACATCATGGAGTTCTGCAAGGCGTTCAACGCCAAGACGAAGGACGGCAACGGCATCATCACGCCGGTGGAGATCACCGTGTACGCCGACCGGTCCTTCACGTTCATCACGAAGACCCCTCCGGCCGCCGTTCTGCTGAAGATGGCGGCGGGCATCGAGAAGGGCTCCGGGGAACCCAACAAGAAGAAGGTGGGTAAGGTGACCCGTGAGCAGGTCCGCAAGATCGCGGAGCAGAAGATGCCCGACCTGAACACCACCGACATCGAGGCCGCGATCCGCACCATCGAGGGTGCGGCCCGCAGCATGGGCCTCGAGGTCGTGGACTAGCGGCAACGGAGGAGGATCCCATGGCCCGCAAAGGAAAGAAGTACCTGGAGGCCCGGTCCAAGGTGGACCGGCTGAAGCTCTACACCCTGGACGAGGCCCTGGCCCTGCTGCCCGAGGTGTCGTGGGCGAAGTTCGACGAGAGCGTGGACCTGGCGGTCAAGCTGGGCGTGAACCCGGCCCACGCCGACCAGATGGTGCGGGGCACCGTGGTGCTGCCCCACGGCACCGGCAAGAGCGTGCGGGTGCTGGTGTTCGCCAAGGGCGACAAGGCCAAGGAGGCCGAGGAGGCCGGCGCTGATTACGTGGGCGCCGAGGACCTGGCCGAGAAGATCCAGGGCGGGTGGCTCGAGTTCGACAAGGCCGTGGCCACGCCCGACATGATGGGCGTGGTGGGCCGGCTGGGTCGGATCCTGGGTCCCCGGGGGCTGATGCCCAACCCGAAGAGCGGCACGGTCACCTTCGACGTGGCCCAGGCCGTCAAGGAGCTCAAGGCCGGCCGGGTGGAGTACCGGGTGGACAAGTACGGGATCGTCCACGTTCCGGTGGGCCGGCGCTCGTTCGACCCGGAGAAGATCAAGGAGAACGTCTCCGCGGTAATCGAGAGCCTGATCCGGGCCAAGCCGGCCTCGGCCAAGGGCGCGTACATCCGGGGCGTGGCCCTGTCGACCACCATGAGCCCCGGCATGAAGATCGACCCGGCCCAGTTCCGGGCGTAGGGGCCGTGGGTCGTGAATCGTAAATCGTGAATCGTAAATCGTGAGACGGTCGGCGGGAGCCGTAGGCCCCGACGATCGAGGTGAGAGAGGCTTCTAGCCTTCCAGCGTTCCAGCCTTTGGCCTTCCAGCGGGCCGAAGGCCCCAGACCGACGACCGAAGTTCAACGCCTTCCAGGCCGTACGAAGACCGCAGGTGCCCCCGCGGGGGCTTAATCTCCTGCCGAGTCGGCTTCTCGGAGGGATGGGGTGAAAGGCCCCCTCTCCATCACGGCCGGAAGATGGGAGACCGTCCACCGCAACCGCTGTTGAGAGAAAGGGGGTCGAGGGAAACGTGAACAAAACACAGAAGCAGGAAGCCGTCCAGCAACTCAAGGAGATGTTCGAGAAGGCCCAGGGCGTGGTGGTCAGCGAGTTCCGCGGGCTCACCGTGGCCCAGGCCAACACCCTGCGCCGGAGCCTGGAGAAGGAAGGGGCTCAGCACAAGGTGGTCAAGAACACCCTGGCCCGCCTGGCGGTCGAGGGCACCCCTTACGAGGGGCTGCGGGACGCGTTCGTGGGGCCCACCGCGGTGAGCTTCACCTTCGAGGACCCGGTGGCCCTGGCCAAGGCGGTGACCGAGTTCGCCAAGGACAACCCCGCGCTCACCATCCGGTGCGGGGGGCTCCCGGGCAAGGCGATCACCGCGGCCGAGGTGGAGGCCCTGTCCAAGCTGCCGAGCCGGGAGCAGCTCCTCGGCCAGCTGGTGGGCGTCATGGCCGGGCCGATCCGCGGGCTCCTGGGCGTGCTCTCGGGCGTGCCGCGCGGGTTCGTGCAGGTGCTCAGCCAGATCCAGCAGCAGAAAGAGGCCGCCTGAGGCGGCGGTTCACCCCATCCCAATCAACCCGAGAAGTGGAGGAAGTACCCGATGGCCATCACCAAGGAAGACGTGATCCAGTTCATCGAGAACATGACCGTGCTCGAGCTCTCCGAGCTCGTGAAGGAGCTCGAGGAGAAGTTCGGCGTCAGCGCTGCCGCTCCCGTGGCCGTGGCCGCCATGCCGGGCATGGCCGGCGGCGAGGCCGCCCCGGCCGCCGAGGAGAAGACCGAGTTCGACGTGAAGCTGACCGAGGCGGGCAGCCAGAAGATCCAGGTCATCAAGGTGATCCGGGCCATTACGGGCCTGGGCCTGAAGGAGGCCAAGGCCCTGGTGGACAGCGCCCCCTCCGTGGTGAAGGAGGGCGTGAGCAAGGACGAGGCCGAGGAAATCCAGAAGAAGATCGAGGAAGTTGGGGGCAAGGTCGAGATCGCCTAAGGGCGAACGTCGCAAACGGTCGTACCCTGTGGACCCCCGATGGGGGCGCGCGGGGGGCGTGTGCCCTCCGCGTGCCCCGTTTCGTTTTTGACCTGCCCCCTGTTCTCGCATCCACACCTCCTGCCCCGGGCCAAAAGCGGGCGCGATGCCTGTGAACCATCCTGCCGTGCGAAGGAGACGGAACCCCATGGCGTATTCCGTGGCCGACAACCGAAGGCTCCGCCGGAAGTTCAACAAAATCGAGACCGTGGTCGGGATCCCCAACCTGATCGAGGTCCAGAGGGAGTCCTACGCCCGGTTCCTCCAGGCCGACGTGCCGCCCGAGGAGCGGCGCAACGTGGGCTTGCAGCGGGTGTTCCAGAGCGTGTTCCCCATCAAGGACTTCGCGGAGACGGCGTCCTTGGAGTTCGTGAAGTACGAGCTGGGTGAGCCGGGTCACTCGGTGAAGGAGTGCCTCCAGCGGGGCATGACCTACGCCCGGCCGCTCAAGATCACGGTGCGGCTCGTGGTGTGGGACGTGGACGAGGCCACGGGCACCCGCAGCATCCGGGACGTGAAGGAGCAGGAGGTGTACTTCGGTGAGATCCCGATGATGACCGAGAACGGCACGTTCATCATCAACGGGACCGAGCGGGTCATCGTCAACCAGCTCCACCGGTCGCCCGGGGTGTTCTTCAGCCACGACGAGGGCAAGAAACACGCGAGCGGCAAGTTCCTGTACTCGGCCCGGGTGATCCCGTACCGGGGGTCGTGGCTCGATTTCGAGTTCAACCACAAGGACCTGGTGTTCGTGCGGATCGACCGGCGAGCTCCATGCCACGGTCCTGCTGAAGGCCCTAGGCTACAGCCACGAGGAGATCCTGGACCTGTTCTACGACAAGCTCCGGATCCGGGTGGACTGGGAGACGGGCAAGGCCGAGAAGGAGCTGCGGCTCGATCTGCTGCCCGAGAGCCGGGCCACCGAGGACCTGGTGGACCCCGAGACGGGCGCGGTGATCGTGCGCAAGCAGCGGAAGATCGGCAAGGCGGCCCTGCGCAAGCTCAAGAAGCTGGGGGCGGAGTTCCTGCCCGTGGACCTGGAGGGCATGGAGGAGAGCTACCTGGGCCAGACGGTGACCGACCCGGAGACCGAGGAGGTGATCGCCCGGGCCGGTGAGATGATCACCCCCGAGCTGCTGGAGCGGTTCCGGGAGCGGGGCGTCCGGGAGTTCTCGATCCTGTTCATCGACAACCTCAAGGTAGGCCCCTACATCCGCAACACCCTGATGGACGACCGGGTGCGGGACTCGGAGGAGGCCATCATCGAGATCTACCGGCGCATGCGGCCGGGGGATCCGCCAACCCTGGACACGGCGACCAAGTTCTTCGAGAACCTGTTCTTCAACCCCGAGCGCTACGAGCTGTCGGACGTCGGCCGGATCAAGCTCAACCACAAGCTTCGGCTCGACGCCCCGGTGGACCAGCAGACCCTGACCCGAGAGGACATCCTGGCGGTGGTGCGCTACCTGGTGGGGCTGCGCAACGGCCAGGGTAAGACCGACGACATCGACCACCTGGGCAACCGGCGGGTGCGCTCGGTGGGCGAGCTGCTGGAGAACCGTTACCGGGTGGGCCTGGTCCGGATGGAGCGGGCCGTGAAGGAGCGGATGGCCCTGGGCGAGGTGGAGTCGTTCATGCCCCACGATCTCGTGAACTCCAAGCCGGTCACCGCGGTGGTGAAGGAGTTCTTCGGGTCGGGGCAGCTCAGCCAGTTCATGGACCAGACCAACCCCCTGTCCGAGACCACCCACAAGCGCCGGCTGAGCGCCCTGGGGCCCGGCGGCCTCACGCGGGAGCGGGCCGGGTTCGAGGTGCGCGACGTGCCCCCGACCCACTACGGCCGTATCTGCCCCATCGAGACGCCGGAGGGCCCGAACATCGGCCTGATCGTGAGCCTGTCCATCTACGCCCGGGTCAACGAGTTCGGGTTCATTGAGACCCCTTACCGGAAGGTGGTGGACGGCAGGGTCACCGACGAGATCCTGTACCTGACGGCCCTGGACGAGGAGGAGCACACCATCGCCCAGGCCAACGCGCCCCTGGACGAGGAGGGCCGGTTCACCAACGAGATCGTCAACGCCCGCCGCAACGGCGAGACCGTGCTGGTGTCGCCCTCCGAGGTGGACCTGATGGACGTCTCGCCCAAGCAGCTGGTGAGCGTGGCGGCCTCGCTGATCCCGTTCCTGGAGCACGACGACGCCAACCGGGCCCTGATGGGCTCGAACATGCAGCGCCAGGCCGTGCCGCTGCTGCGCACCCAGGCGCCCCTGGTGGGCACCGGCATGGAGCGGGTGGTGGCCCGGGACTCGGGTGTCACGGTGGTGTGCCGCCGGGACGGGGTGGTCCAGAGCGTGGACGCGGCCCGGATCGTGGTGCGCTACGAGGAGGAGGTGGACGGCCAGCCCCGGTCCGGGGTGGACGTGTACACCCTGATCAAGTTCCAGCGCTCCAACCAGAACACCTGCCTGAACCAGCGGCCCATCGTGCGGGCCGGCGACCGGGTGCGGGCCGGCGACATCCTGGCCGACGGCCCGGCCACGGCCAAGGGGGAACTGGCCCTGGGCCAGAACGTGCTCGTGGCGTTCATGAGCTGGGGCGGGTACAACTTCGAGGACTCCATCATCGTGTCCGAGCGGCTGATCCAGCGCGACGCGTTCACCTCGATCCACATCGAGGAGTTCGAGTGCGTGGCCCGGGACACCAAGCTGGGCAAGGAAGAGATCACCTGCGACATCCCCAACGTGGGGGACCGCAAGCTCAAGGACCTCGACGAGACCGGCATCGTACGCATCGGCGCCGAGGTGCGGCCGGGCGACATCCTGGTGGGCAAGGTGACCCCCAAGGGCGAGACCCAGCTTACCCCGGAGGAGAAGCTGCTCCGGGCGATCTTCGGAGAGAAGGCGGGCGACGTGAAGGACACGAGCCTGCGGGTGCCCCCCGGGGTCGAAGGCATCGTGGTGGACGCCAAGGTGTTCAGCCGCAAGGGCGGCGAGGACGGCGAGGAGACCGTGGAGGAGCGCGAGGCCGAGCGGCTGCGCAAGGACATGGAGGACGAGATCGCCATCCTGCGCAGCGCCACCTTCGCGGCGATCCGCGAGCTCCTCGTGGGCGAGACCGCGGCCATGGACATCGTGGACCTGGAGGGCAACGTGGTGATCGCCGAGGGCGAGACGATCACCGACGAGCTCCTCGACCGGGTGCCCCGGGACGCCTGGGGCGAGATGCCGCTGGCGGACGCGCCCGAGAAGGAGGACCGGATCTACGACCTGATGGAGAAGCTCGACCAGCAGGTGGCGGTCGTGCGCAAGCGGTTCGAGGAGCGGGTGTCCCGGCTGGAGGAGGGCGACGACCTGCCGCCGGGCGTGATCAAGATGGTCAAGGTGTACGTGGCCATCAAGCGCCGGCTGTCGGTGGGCGACAAGATGGCGGGCCGCCACGGGAACAAGGGCGTCATCTCCACCATCGTGCCGGTGGAGGACATGCCCTACCTGGAGGACGGCACGCCGGTGGACATCATCCTGAACCCCTTGGGCGTGCCCTCGCGGATGAACGTGGGGCAGGTGCTGGAGACCCACCTGGGGTGGGCCGCCCGGGGGCTGGGCGAGCAGATCCAGAAGGTGCTGGAGACCCGGTACTCTCCCGAGGCCCTGCGGGAGCGGCTGAAGGACCTGTTCCCCGACCCCGAGAGCCAGGAGCTGCTGGACCGGGCCTCGGACGAGGTGATCCTGGACATGGCCCGGCAGGCGGCCAGCGAAGGGGTGTACATGGAGAGCCCGGTGTTCGACGGCGCCTCCGAGGACGAGATCTGGTCCCTCCTGGAGAAGTCGGGCCTGCCCCGCACGGGTCAGGCCACCCTGTACGACGGCAAGACCGGGGAGCCGTTCGATCAGAAGATCACCGTGGGCACCATGTACATGCTGAAGCTCCACCACCTGGTGGACGACAAGATCCACGCCCGCTCGATCGGGCCCTACAGCCTGGTGACCCAGCAGCCCCTGGGCGGAAAGGCCCAGTTCGGCGGCCAGCGTCTCGGCGAGATGGAGGTGTGGGCGTTGGAGGCCTACGGCGCGGCCCACACCCTGCAGGAGATGCTCACGGTCAAGTCCGACGACGTGGCCGGCCGGACCCGGATCTACGAGGCCATCGTCAAGGGCAAGCCCGTGCTCGAGCCGGGGCTCCCCGAATCGTTCAACGTGCTGGTGAAGGAGATGCAGGCCCTCGGGCTCAACGTGGAGCTCTTGGAAGAGGAAGAGAGCGTCTGACGTCCGCTTCTCGCCGTGCCAAACCCTCGAAGGAGGTCTTGAGCCTTGCGCACGATTGACAGCCTGTTCGACCAGCCCAAGGACCCGTTGAGCTTCAACGCGGTGCGCCTTTCCATCGCCGGTCCCGAGCGGATCCGGGAGTGGTCCCACGGCGAGGTGAAGAAGCCGGAGACCATCAACTACCGGACCTTCAAGCCGGAGTCCGACGGCCTGTTCTGCGCCAAGATCTTCGGGCCGGTGAAGGACTACGAGTGCAACTGCGGCAAGTACAAGCGCATGAAGCACCGCGGTGTGGTGTGCGAGAAGTGCGGTGTCGAGGTGATCCGGTCCTCGGTGCGGCGCGAGCGCATGGGCCACATCGAGCTGGCCACGCCGGTGGCCCACGTGTGGTTCCTGCGGAGCCTGCCATCGCGCATCGGCGCGGTGCTGGGCCTGAAGCTCAAGGACGTGGAGCGGGTTCTCTACTACGAGGCCTACATCGTCATCGACCCGGGCACCACCCCGCTAAAGCAGGGCGAGCTGCTGACGGAGGAGCAGTACCGCCAGGCCGTCATCGACTACGGCGCCGAGTTCGAGGCGGGCATGGGCGCCGAGGCGATCCGCAGGCTGCTCCAGGCCATCGACGTGCCCAAGCTGGCCCGGGAGCTGCGCACCGAGATGCTCGAGGCCACCAGCAAGGCCAAGCGCAAGAAGTACGCCAAGCGTCTCAAGGTGGTGAACGCCTTCAAGAACTCCGGGAACCGGCCCGAGGACATGATCCTCGAGGTGATCCCGGTGCTGCCGCCGGACCTGAGGCCCCTGGTGCCCCTGGAGGGCGGCCGGTTCGCCACCAGCGACCTGAACGACCTGTACCGCCGGGTCATCAACCGGAACAACCGCCTGAAACGGCTCCTGGAGCTCAAGGCGCCCGACATCATCGTCAAGAACGAAAAGCGCATGCTCCAGGAGGCCGTGGACGCCCTGTTCGACAACGGCCGCCGGGGCCGCACCATCACCGGCCCGAACCGCCGGCCGCTCAAGAGCCTGTCGGACATGCTCAAGGGCAAGCAGGGCCGGTTCCGGCAGAACCTGCTCGGGAAACGGGTGGACTACTCGGGCCGGAGCGTGATCGTGGTGGGGCCGGAGCTCAAGCTGCATCAGTGCGGCCTGCCCAAGATCATGGCCCTCGAGCTGTTCAAGCCGTTCATCTTCAACAAGCTCGAGGAGCGGGGTCTGGCCACCACCATCAAGAGCGCCAAGAAGATGGTGGAGCGGCAAGAGGAGGTGGTCTGGGACATCCTGGAGGAGGTCACCCAGGAGCACCCGGTGCTCCTGAACCGGGCCCCCACCCTCCACCGGCTGGGCATCCAGGCCTTCGAGCCCAAGCTGATCGAGGGCAAGGCGATCCGGCTCCACCCCCTGGTGTGCACAGCCTATAACGCGGACTTCGACGGCGACCAGATGGCCGTGCACGTGCCCCTTACGGTGGAGGCCCAGATCGAGTCGCGGGTGCTCATGATGAGCACCAACAACATCCTGAGCCCGGCCCACGGGAAGCCGATCATCGTGCCGAGCCAGGACATCGTGCTGGGCATCTACTACCTCACCCTGGCCCGGGAGGGCCGCAAGGGGGAGGGCATGGTCTTCTCGAGCCCTGCGGAGGTGCGGCGGGCCTACGACCAGGGCGTGGTGGACCTGCAGGCGAAGATCCAGGTGCGCATCGACGGCGAGCGGGTGGAGACCACCCCGGGCCGGGTCATCCTGTACGAGATCGTGCCCAAGGAGATCCCGTTCTCCGAGGTCAACCACACCATGAAGAAGGGCAGCCTGGCCGGCCTGATCGACCAGGCGTTCCGGCTGGCCGGGGGCAAGGCCACGGTGATCTTCGCCGACCAGCTCAAGAACCTGGGCTACCGCATGGCCACCCGATCGGGGCTGTCCATCGGCATCCACGACATGAAGGTGCCGGCCGCCAAGAAGGAGATCCTGGACCGGGCCTTTGCCGAGGTGGCCGAGATCCAGCGCCAGTTCGAGGACGGTGTGATCACGGACGGCGAGCGGTACAACAAAGTGGTGGACATCTGGTCCAACGCGGCCGACGCCGTGGCCCAGGAGATGATGAAGGAGCTCGAGTCCTCGGGTAACGGCGCGGCCCACGCCGACTCGAACGAGCTCAACTCGATCTACATCATGGCCGACTCGGGCGCCCGGGGCTCCATGAACCAGATGCGCCAGCTGGCCGGGATGCGGGGCCTGATGGCCAAGCCCTCGGGCGAGATCATCGAGACCCCGATCACGGCCAACTTCCGCGAGGGCCTCACGGTCCTGCAGTACTTCATCTCGACCCACGGCGCCCGTAAGGGCCTGGCGGACACGGCGCTCAAGACCGCCAACTCCGGGTACCTGACCCGGCGGCTGGTGGACGTGGCCCAGGACGTGGTCATCACCGAGCAGGACTGCGGCACCCTGGACGGCATCGAGGTCACCGCGCTCGTGGAGGGCGGCGAGGTGGTCGAGCGGCTTCGGGACCGGATTCTGGGCCGCACCGCCCTGCTGGACATCCGCGACCCGTACACCGGCGAGGTGATCGTGCCGGCCAACGGCGAGATCACCGAGGAGCTGGCCGCCAAGGTGGAGGACGCCGGCATCGAGAAGGTGATGATCCGAAGCGTGCTCACCTGCCAGACCCAGACCGGGCTGTGCGTGGAGTGCTACGGCCGCGACCTGGCCCGGGGCCGCAAGGTGAACATCGGCGAGGCCGTGGGTATCATCGCGGCCCAGTCCATCGGCGAGCCGGGTACCCAGCTGACCATGCGCACGTTCCACATCGGCGGCACGGCGTCGAAGCGGGTGGAGCAGTCCACCCTCGAGGTACGCCACGGCGGCACGGTCCGGTTCCGGAACCTGAAGACCGTGACCAAGGCGGACGGCACGCTGGTGGCCATGAGCCGCAACGGCGAGCTGGTGGTGGTGGACGACCAGGGGCGGGAGCGGGAGCGCTACCCGGTGGTGTACGGCGCCCACCTGCTGGTGCCGGACGGGGGCCAGGTGGAGCCGGGTCAGCGGGTGGCCGAGTGGGACCCGTACACGAACCCGATCCTCACCGAGACCGCCGGCCGGGTGAAGTTCGGCGACATTCTCGACGGCGTGACCATGAAGGAGCAGGTGGACGAGGTCACCGGGCTGTCGCGCCGGGTGATCATCGAGGCCCGGGGCGGCGAGTACCAGCCGCGGGTGTCGATCAAGAGCCTCGAGACCGGCGAGACCGTGGGCCGGTACCTGCTGCCGGTGGGCGCCAACATCCTGGTGCAGGAGGGCGACGAGGTCCACGCCGGCGACGTGATCGCCAAGATCCCGCGGGAGACCACCAAGACCAAGGACATCACGGGCGGTCTGCCCCGGGTGGACGAGCTGTTCGAGGCCCGCAAGCCCAAGGACGCGGCCGTGATCTCCGAGATCGACGGCACCGTGAGCTTCGGCAAGGACCTGCGGGGCAAGCGGCGGCTGATCGTGACCCCCGAGGTGGGCGAGCCCAAGGAGTACCTGATCCCCAAGGGCCGGCACATCTCCGTGCGCGAGGGCGACTACGTCCGGGCCGGCGACCCTCTGATGGAGGGGGCCACCAACCCCCACGAAGTGCTCAAGGTCCTGGGCGAGAAGAACCTGATGAAGTACCTGGTGGACGAGATCCAGGAGGTGTACCGGCTCCAGGGCGTGGACATCAACGACAAGCACATCGAGGTGATCGTCCGCCAGATGCTCAAGCGGGTGGAGGTCACCGACGTGGGCGACACCGACTTCCTGCTGAAGGAGCAGGTGGAGCGCCGGGTGTTCGAGGAGGAGAACCGCAAGGTTCTCGAGAAGGGCGGCCGGCCGGCGATCGGTGTGCCGGTGCTGCTGGGGATCACCAAGGCCAGCCTGTCCACCGAGAGCTTCATCTCGGCCGCGAGCTTCCAGGAGACCACCAAGGTGCTCACCCAGGCGGCCATCGAAGGCCGGGTGGACCACCTGCGGGGCCTCAAGGAGAACGTGATCATGGGCCGGCTGATCCCGGCGGGCACGGGCACGCCCCAGTACCGGCGGGTGGGCATCGAGATCCACGACGACGGCACCCACTACGAGCCGCTCGTGAAGCCCCGTCGGTCCGAGCTCACGGACGAAGAGGTCATGGCCGAGCTGTCGGCCCTGGGCAGCCGGCGGGTGACCCTGGAGGGGCAGCAGCAGGAGGCTCCCAAGGAGGAGACGGCCGCGGCCGAGGAGTCGTAGGGAGGCTGCGGACGGGGCGTCGCCGGGGAGTCGGGGCGGCGATCCATCGACCGAACAAAAAGGCCGCTTCCGGCTCCTGCCGGAAGCGGCCTTTGTTTATCCGGGGTGCCGGGGGGTTACTTGGCGTAGCCCACGGTCTTCAGGGCCTCCTCGATCTCGCCGAGGATGGCCGGGTCGTCGATGGTGGACGGCACCCGGTACTTCTCGCCGTCGGCGATCTTGCGCATGGTGCCCCGCAGGATCTTGCCCGACCGGGTCTTGGGCAGCCGCTTGACGATCATGGTCTCCTTGTAGCAGGCGATCGGTCCGATCTGCTGACGGATCATCTGCACCAGATCCGCCTTGAGCTGGTTCGGGTCCACCTCGGCCCCGGCCTTCAGCACCACGAATCCCACCGGAACCTGCCCCTTCAGGTTGTCGGCCACCCCGATCACGGCGCACTCGGCCACGGCCGGGTGGGTGGCGATCACCTCCTCCATGGCCCCGGTGGACAGCCGGTGGCCGGCCACGTTGATCACGTCGTCCACCCGGCCCATGATGTAGAGGTACCCCTCCTCGTCCTTGTAGCCGCCGTCACCCGTGAAGTAGTAGCCGGGGAACGGGTCGGTGTAGGACTGGCGGAACCGCTCGTCGTTCTGCCACAGGGTGGGTAGAGTGCCGGGGGGCAGGGGCAGCTTGACCACCACGATGCCCTCCTGGTTGGGCCCCAGCTCCTTGCCCGAGTCGTCCACGATCTGCACGTCGTAGCCGGGCACGGCCTTGGTGGGCGAGCCGGGTTTGATCGGCATCAGCTCGATCCCGGCGCAGTTCGCCGCGATGGGCCAGCCGGTCTCGGTCTGCCACCAGTGGTCGATCACGGGGCGCTGCAGCAGATCCGACGCCCAGTGGTAGGTGTCGGGGTCGAGCCGCTCACCGGCCAGGAACAGGTACTTGAAGTTGGACAGGTCGTACTTCTTGAAGTACTCGCCGTTGGGGTCCTCCTTCTTGATGGCCCGGAAGGCCGTGGGCGCCGTGAACAGCACCTTGACCCCGTGCTGGCTGATGACCCGCCAGAAGGCGCCCGGGTCCGGGGTGCCCACGGGCTTGCCCTCGTAGAGGATGGTGGTGCACCCGGTGAACAGGGGGCCGTACACGATGTACGAGTGCCCCACCACCCAGCCCACGTCCGAGGCGGCCCAGTACACCTCGCCCGGCTTGGTGTCGTAGATGTACTCCATGCTCCACCTCAGGGCCACGGCGTGGCCGCCGTTGTCGCGCACGATGCCCTTGGGCATGCCGGTGGTCCCGGAGGTGTACAGGATGTACAGGGGGTCGGTGGCGGCCACGGGCACGCACTCGGCCGGCTCGGCCTGGGCCATCAGCTCGTCCCAGTCGTGGTCGCGGCCCGGGGTGAGCTCGGCCTTGGCCTGGGGCCGGGCCAGGATGACGCACTTGTCCGGCTTGTGCTGGGCCAGCTCGATCGCCTTGTCGAGCATGGGTTTGTACTCGATGACCCGGGTGACCTCGATGCCGCACGAGGCCGACACGATCACCTTGGGCTTGGCGTCGTCGATGCGCAGGGCCAGCTCGTTGGGGGCGAATCCGCCGAACACCACCGAGTGGATCGCCCCGAGCCGGGCGCACGCCAGCATGGCCACGGCCGCCTGGGGCACCATGGGCATGTAGATGATGACGGTGTCGCCCTTTTCCACTCCAAGCCCCCGCAGCACCCCGGCGAACCGGGCCACCCGGTCCTGGAGCTCCCGGTAGGTGATCTTCTGGATCTGGTCCGTCACCGGGCTGTCGTAGATGATGGCCACCTGGTCGCCCCGGCCCGCCTCCACGTGCCGGTCCACGGCGTTGTAACAGGTGTTGAGCTCCCCGCCCACGAACCACCGGTAGAAGGGCGGGTTGGAGTCGTCGAGCACGCGGTCCCATTTCTTGGTCCACGAGATCTGCTCGGCCGCCTCCGCCCAGAACCCGGCGGGGTCTTCGAGGCTCCTTCGGTAGAGTTCTTCGTACCGGCCCATGAGCTCCTCCTTTTCGAGAATGATGTGGGGGAATGAGGCCACAACAAACATTGTCTCAGGGTAGCAACTCCCGGTCGCCTTCAGCAAGGCTAAAGAACTTGAGCCAGACTAAAAGAAACGAAACCCGGTTCGGCCGCCCCGGCGGCCCGGGGCGCGTTGACCCCCCCCTGGCCCGCCGGTACGATGCGCCGCCGCGGTTTCGGGACGCATCGCCCGGCGTTCCGCCAAGCCCCATGCCCCTCGACTTCGAATGTCGGGGCGAGCTTTCGACCGAAGACCAACGCCGACGACCGCGGACCGAAGTTACTGGGAAGCCTCCTCAGGCCCCTGCGGGGCCCGGCAGCGGGGAGGGTAACTTTCATTGGTCCGGGGCTCATTGCCGGCGGCTGGCCATGGGGCCTGCTTCCGGCCGCGCGTGAAGCCGGGCATTGAGATTCGCCGCGCAGGCACGGGGCACCGGCGGTGGTTTCATGACCGTTCGGTGGGGCATGAACGAATTCACGGGACGAGCGTTGGAGGCACTGCGCGGCGAGCTAAGGAGCCGCACGCGGCTCTCCAGCAGGCCCCATGCCCCCCGAGACCGTAAGGTGACGCCAAAGAGGAGTGGTCATGCTTGGAATGCTGGGAGATCACGAAGGTTTTCAAGCCTTCTAGCCTCCTAGCCTTCCAGCCTTCTAGCGGAAGTTACTGGGAAGAAGACAGGATGTGGCCCCCAGGGGGGCCCCTGTCCACTGTCCTCTGAATTCTGACTCCTGGTATGGCCGAAGGCCCAACCAACAACCAACGACTGACGACCGTCGACCGACGACCGAAGTTCCCGGGAAACAACGAACGCGTGCCCTTGCCACGGGGGTGTGAGGTGACGAAGGAATCGGACGAGTTGCAACCGCTGGTGTTCCTGCTCGAGACCTTCCAGGAGCTGATAGGGCCCGAGGCCGCCGGCGTGGAC
>JAADGT010000286.1 GCA_013152215.1 Deltaproteobacteria bacterium | reverse complement strand
AGCGGACCGTGCCGAGGCGGCCCCTGCGAGGCCGTTCAGCGAAGGAGGGGCCCCCAGCCCCACCCCCTGGGAAAAGCACGAAATTTCGGAAACGCGACACTCGTTACGTCCGGAACCGCTCCGTGAGGTGCCGCAGGTCGTCGGCCTTTCGAGCCACCGTGTCGGCCGTGCGGGCCACCTCTTCCCCTGCCCGCGTGTTCTCCCCCACGCCGTGGGCGATCTGATCGAGGCCGGTGGTCAGGTTCTGGATCGTGGCCGTGAGTTCCTCGGTGGCCGCGGCGATCTGCTGGACCTGGGTCGCAGCCCCGGCCACCTCGTGCTCCACCTTGGCCATGGCAGCCGCGGCCTTCTGCCCCAGCTCCCGCCCTTCCCGAACCCCTGCGACCCCCTTGCCCATGGCCTCCACGGCCCGGCCGGCCTCCCGCTGGATGCCGGAGATCGTATGCCCGATCTCTTGGGTGGCCTTCACGGTCTTCTCGGCCAGCTTCCGCACCTCGTCGGCCACCACCGCAAACCCTCGGCCGTGTTCCCCCGCCCGGGCCGCCTCGATCGCCGCGTTCAATGCCAGCAGGTTCGTCTGGTCCGCGATGTCCTCGATGGCCCGGACCACGGTGTCGATCTTTTCCGCCTCGGCTCCCAGCCCCTCCACCACGCCACCTGCCTCGGCAACGGTGGCCGCGATCTGCTCGAGCGCCTCCCCCGTGGCCCGGACCATACGAGCTGCATCCGACGCGCATGCGCTCGCCGAATCGGCCGCCTGGGCCACGGCGGCCGCGTTTTGTGCCACCTCCCGCACCGTGGCCCCCATCTCCTCTCCGCTGGCGGCCAGGGCCTGGGTTTGGTGGGATACCTGTTCGTTGCTCGCGGCGATCTGGGTGGTGGTGGCCGACAGCTCCTCGGACACCGCTGCCATCTCGCCCGCAGAGGTCTTCACCTGCCCCACCAGGTACCGGATCTTGTCCGCGAAGATATTGAACCAGTTGGCGAGCTCGTCGAACTCGTCCCGTTGGGCCCCCTGGAACACGGGGCACTCCGAGCAGTCCTTCACCTTGCCAGAGAGGACCCCGGGGCACCGGATCTGCTCTCGCACGGGCTGCATGGACCCCACCCGGCTCCAGCACGCCTCTTTCTTGCCGAACGAGTCGCACTCCTCTTGACCACAGTTCTTGATCCGGGAGCACTCCAGGTACGGCAGGGGCAGACGACGGGTGAGATCCCCGTCCCCCTCGGCGAGGTCCTTCAACAGTCGGATCGTCCGGTCCAACCTCCGGCTCGTTCCAACCCCGATCCAGACCATCAGCAGCAGCACCACCGACACCACGACCGCCCCCCCCACTGCCACGGTGCGTTGGGTGCGGGCCATGGCCTGCACCGTCCGGCTCCGGATGGCCCCGAGACGGGACCCGATCCGCTCCTCGGCGGCCTTGGAAGCCTTTCGGAACTCGCCCACGGCCTGGGTCAGGCGCTCCCCGAGATCTTTGCGCCGGAGCACCAGCTCGGCCGCCCGTTGAAACGCGTCGTCGTACCGATCCAGCAAGGGCATGAACCGCATCCCGGAGCCGTAGGGAAGCCCTTCGATGGTTTCGCGCAGATGCCCCAGGGCCTCCCGGTGCTTGTCGAGGGAGGCGGGGTCCTCCCGCAAGAAGAAATCCTTCTCCCGACGGCGCACCTGGAGCAGCGCCTGCATCAAACGCGCGCCCTCCAGCCCTTGCTCCAGGCGGTGAGCCGACTCTCGGAACTCTCCGCGGATCCCTTCCTCCTCGGTCAGCCCCAGGGTCTGGCAACTGGCGATCCACTCCCGAAGCAGGCTGACCACGGGAGGCACGGCCTGGGAGGCGTTTCCGACGGCCGCGGCCGCATCGCCGGCCAAACGGCCCCGCCATTCGTCCAGGGCGGCCTTGCGTTCCTTCTCCAGAGCGACGATGTGTTCCTGGATCGTGGGCAACGAACGTGACGACAGCCCCGTCGTCACGTCCTCCACCAGGCCCAGCAGGTGGATCTGGGTCTCTTTCAGGTCGTCCAGCGCGCTGGTGAGCCTCTCGGTCTGCCCATGGGCGCTGCGGAGGTCCCCGAACGTGCGCCACACCTCGGCGCCCAAACCTCCGAAGGCCACGAGCACCACTGCCACCACGATCCCCAACCGCGCCCGGAACGTGAGCCTGACCGTCATGCCGTCTCTCCTTCCCCGTAACTTCCGCCAGAACGCTAGGAGGCTTGAAGACCTCTCTGCTTTCCAGCGTTCCAAGCATAACCACGCCTTTTTGGCGTCACCTCACGGCCTCGGGGGGCATGGGGCCTGCCGGAGTGCCGGGCGCGACTCCTTGGCTCGCCGCGCCCCCCGAACATTTGTACTCTTGCCGAACTCCCCGGCCACCCGCTGTCTCCGTCCGAAGGGGCTGCTTCGGCAACGGCATGCGAAGGCGCGGCGATCGGGTGCTGCACTCGCACCTAGCCGGAAGCAGGCCCCGAGGCCCTGCCGCCGGCAATGGCCCCGGACCCCGCCAGTTACCTTCCCTTGTTGCCAGCCGCCCCGCCGGAGCCTGAGTGGGGCTTCCAATGAACGCCCCGTGGCCGCCCTGACCTCCCTCCCGAGGGCGGTCCAAATCCCCCAGGTGCTACGGCCACCGCGCATCGAACGGTTCTCCGGCGTTATCGGCGCGGATCTTCCCTTGCATTAGCCGGAGAAACAGCGGCAAGGAAGGGCCGATTCTGGTAGGATCGGGGGCTCCCCAGCGGCGTCAGGAGGAAGGTCATGGACGGGCGGTTTCCGGTGGTCGCCAGGATTCAGGTGCGGTGGAGGGACATCGACCCCCTGGGCCACGTGAACAACGCGGTCTACTTCACCTACTTCGAGACGGCTCGGGCCCGGTACTACGAGGAGGTGCTCGACGCTCGGGGCATCGGGGACATCGACTTCCTGGTCGCCTCGATCCGATGCGACTATCTGAGCCCGGTGGTATACGGCGAGACCGTGGAGGTGGGGATCCGGGTGGTGTGGGTGGGGACGACGAGCTGGTCGTTCGAGTACGAGGCCCGCACCGGCGACGGCCGCGTGGTGGCCCGGGCCGACAGCGTGCAGGTGCGCTTCGACCATCAGACGGGAAGGCCCCGGCCCCTGGACGAGGACTGGATCACCCGGGTGACCCGCGCCCAGGGAGGTCCGCCAGCGCAGAAACCGTAGTGCCGAAAAAGAAAAGCCCCTCTCTACCGAGGGGCCTCTTCACTTATAGGGATCCCTTCTTTTTCTCACGCACCCGCACCAGCCTTTCCCTGCCGGGCTCTGCGACGGGCCATGCCAGCCAATCCCAGCAGTCCGGTCCCGAGCAACATTAGGCTTCCCGGCTCGGGCACCGGGTTCGGATCCTCGGCGTCGCTGCCTCCGCCGGTTCCGTCATGGCTGTAAGGAGTGAACACGTACCGCAATTTGGGATCGCACCCCCCACCGTTTTGTTCGTTATAGTAATGGTCGTACGCGTCGAAATGGACCCGATCCCATCCGGTCACGGTGACATGGTACTTGCGTATCTCCCCTGAGATTCTCGAATCCCCGTCCTTGTCCTCGTGGTCTTTGTCCTTCCCCATATGTTTTTTCGGGTGATCGTCCCCGTGCTCCTCGTCACCGTCCCCGTTGCTGTCGCCAGGATCGTGCATCTCGACGATACCGTCACCGTCGTAATCGTAGGCCGTCGTAAAGTCCGCGATCAGATCGTCCGTCTGGGTAAAGTCCCCGAGATAGCGGATGTCGAACTCGTCCGCTCCCTGCACCTCCTCATGGGTTGCAATACTCGGAGATGGCAATGGGGCCTCGCTGCCTCCGTTGGGATCCGTCGGGTAGGGAGTGTCTTTCGAGACCGTCCCCGCACCCGCGTACAACACACTCAGTTCCGAAGGCTCTTGTGTATCGTCCACCCGTTCAAATGTGATGGCATTCCCAGCCGTGTTCCCATCAAAATCGAAATAATGGGTCAAGAGCTTCACATCATAGATGGATCCTTTTCCTTCTGTGTTCGCCACGACCCAAAGATTGAAGTCATGGGAGTTGGTGACCCAAGTGCCGTTTTCGTACTGGGCGCCCTCAATGTACAACTGCAGGGCCGGGATCGCGTGGGCGACGGTGGCGACGGACATGCAGATCACTGCCACTACGCCCCGAATCACGATCTTTCTTGCTCCACTCGTCCCCATCTGCTCGTCCTCTCCATACCTGGTTCCTTCCCTGGTCGAATGGATACTTGCAAACAGCGTGCCGCCACCACACCCAACGTCACCACCATGAAACCCCTTTTATTCCGAGCAGTTCTTTGCGTTTCCCCACACACCTCCTTCCGGGGAGAACGAATCCGTTTCCCGAAAACGGAAAAACTTTTCCATCTGTTGCCCACCTTGGCACCCGATGGGAGGGCATCCTCCATCACCCCGAGCGCCCGGTATCGGTCGCCCTCAAAGGCTCGTTCTTTTCTTCCAAGAACTTCTGTAAGGCTCCCCTACTCGGATCCTCCGGATGGGATCCCAAGAACCGACGCACCTCCTCCCTGGCCCTAGGGCCCTTCCCCAACGATCTCTGGTTCACCGCCCAGTGGTACAACACCTCCCCATTTTGGGGCAGCGTCGACCTTGCGCGAGCCAGCAACCCTTGCGCTTCCTCCGATTTGCCAAGGCGTTCAAGGGTCCATCCCAGCGTATCCAGCGCCGCCGCACTCCGAGGCGCACCCGCCACCGCAATCCTGGCGAACGGTAGAGCGGCCTCCGGATCCCCCCGTTTCAACAGTAACGCCGCCAGATTGTTGGCGGTGAGTGGCTCTTCCGGAACCAGGCCGAGGAGGCGCCGGTACGTCTTTTCTGCCTTGTCCCACTCCCCCTGCTGGCGGTAAATCTCGGCCAACCGATTGTAGGCCGGCGGCCAATAAGGATTCAGCCGGATGGCCTCTTCAAGCTCCAAGATCGCCTTTGAGAGATCCCCTTCGGCGAGGAAAGCGCGAGCCCGCACCTCCCGGCTTGCCCAGTAATTCGGCTCGATCAACAAACTCCGGTTCGCCGCATGAAGCGCTTCGGTCACTCGTCCTGCTGCGAGATGTACCTCTGCCAGCCGGTTGAGGACTTCCGGCCGCTCCCCTTGGGTCTTCAGATAGTCCTCCAAAACACGCCGTGCTTCTCCCAGCCGCCCCAGCCCCTCCAGAGCCCTCGTCTCGGCGAGCAGCGGCTCGATCACAGAGGGTCGATGGGCCTTAGCCTTGCGGTACCACGGGAGAGCCTTTTGCGGGCGGCCCGCGAGCTCTTCCACCTCTCCACGCAGCGTAAGGAGAACGTCGTTCTCCGGCTCTTTCCGAAGCAATCTCCCCAGCCGTTTTCTGGCTGAACGATAGTCCCCGCGGCCCATCTGAATCCGAATCGCCAACAACTGGGCCTCGGGCCTCGTACGGAAGGACTCCGGGAGGGCCCCCAAAGCCTTTTCCGCGGCATCGTACTCCCTCAGCCGAAACAGGACGGTGGCGTAGTCGAACCGAGCCAGAACATGTCCGGGGATCCTTCGCAAAATCGCTTCGTATTCCCGGCGGGCCCGTGCCAATCGTCCCTCCCGTGCCAACGCCTTCGCATAAAGAAAATGGGTGAGAACCGTCGCATCGCCCCTGGCCACCAGTCCCCCCAGCAGATCGAGTGCCCAGTTGGATCTCCCTTCAAGGAGGTACAAGTACGCCTCCAACTGGCGGACGCCACGGTCGGTGGGGCTCTGCTCTCGGAGTGACTCGATCGTACGCCGGGCCGTGGCAAGGTCTCCCCGAATCAAGGAAGCAAACGCCAATGCTTTCCCGACTTCCGGTCGTTGCCTGAGGTCCCCGTACGCCTCCTCCAACACCTCTTGCGCCCCTGCCACGGCTCCCGCCCTCAACAGCAGCCTTCCCCATCCAGCGGCTAACCGGGCTGCATCATCGATGCGCCCGCCCCTCCGCATAGTTTCGTAAGCCTTTCGTAGCAGGCGGAATCCTCCGTTGGGGTCCCCTCCCCGAATCTGAAAACTTGCCGTCGCCAAGACCACCTGGGGGTCCTCGGGGGCGACCGTCTGAGCGTTGGACAGCGACACCTTGGCCTCGTCCCGGGCGCCTCGGCCCCACTGAAGATCCGCCAGGGCGAGCCACAGCCCGGCGCTCTCAGGAAACTTGTTGCTGGCCTCTTCCAAAATCGCCATGGCTCGATCGGTCTCCCCCACGGCCGCGAAAAAGCTCGCCGCCCCCCTTGCCCCCTCCGGCGAAGGGTCCTTCTTCAGTATCCCCTCCCAAATCTGGCCCGCCTCGTCATACCTACCCAGCGAGGCGAGCGCCCGCGCGGCCGTCGCCGCGGCCCCATTCGCCCCAGGGGACACGCGCATGGCCCGCCGGGCCAACTCCAGCGCTTCTTCATACCTTCCTTCCGCAAACCGCAATCCGGCCAAATCCACCAGGGCCCCAGGATGCTGCGGATCCTCCCGAACCGCCCGCTCCAGAGCCTGGCGGGCCTGCTGGAAACGCCCCATCGCCTTCAAAGACCGCCATATCCCGTACAACGCATCCGCGTCGGCCGGAACCTCTTGGAGGGCGGCTTGGTACTCGATGCTGGCTTCGCGGTACTTACCTTGCTCGAAAAACGCCTCGGCCCGTTGGCGATGGACCGCGGCCTTCTCCGCCGGACCCGTTCCACAGGCAGACAGGGCGAGAAAAAGGGTCAGAAGAACGGCTACGGTGGGAAGAGCTCGTCGGGTCATGGGATCCAGGCACACAGGGGAACAGGAAGGACGAAGGGGCCCGCCAGGGAGGAGAGCTGCAAGGAAGATGCCCACCCACTAGACAGCCGCAGGGCTTTGCGGTGGGGCTGCTCTGCCTCCGGCTCGAACCAGGGGAACCGCCTACGGTTTCCGCTGGCATGACAGCTGCTCATCCGGCGCAAAGTCGGCGCACCTGAAATCTGGTTCAGGATACGGGCCTACCGGAGCGGCGGGCGCGGCACCTTTGATCGCGCACCATAGCCCCCGATCGGACCGGGAAATCGTCGGCGCGGAAGGCGTCTATCTTGCCGCCGGCTCAGCAATGGGGAAACACTTTACCCACTACTATGGCACCGATTTCCCTTTTCAGCCCCCATGTTCTCTTCCCGCTCTCCATCGGCGAGGCGATTGATCAGGTGGGCTTGGTAGCCGGCGCCGAAGCCGTTGTCGATGTTGACCACGCTGACCCCGGAGGCGCAGGAGTTCAGCATGGCCAGGAGCGCTGCGATTCCGCCGAAGCTCGCCCCGTAGCCCACACTGGTGGGCACGGCGATCACGGGCACGGCCACCAGGCCGCCGATCACCGAGGGCAGGGCCCCCTCCATGCCGGCCACGGCCACCACGCACCGGGCCCTGCGGAGCACCCCGCCGTGGGCGAGCAGGCGATGGAGCCCGGCCACGCCCACGTCGTAGAGCCGCTCGACCCGGCTTCCGAACGCCTCGAGGGTGAGGGCGGCCTCCTCGGCCACGGGGAGGTCCGAGGTGCCGGCCGCGGCCACGACCACCAGCCCCTTCGGGGAGGGGGCCTCCCTCCGGAGCACGATCATTCGGGCCGTGGGGTGGTACTGGGCGTCCGGCGTCCGCGCCCGGACCGCATCCCATGCCGCGAGGGCGACCCGGGTACACAGCACCGTGGGAGAGCGCTCGGCCAGCCGGGCGAAAATCTCGGCCACCTGCTCCGGGGTCTTGCCCGCGCCGTAGATCACCTCGGGCACCCCCTTGCGGAGGCCCCGGTGGTGGTCCACCTTCGCGAACCCCAGGTCCTGGAACGGGAGCCCCGCCAGCGCCTCGAGCACCTCGTCGGGGGTCGTGTCCCCCCTCCGCAGCGACTCCAGCAGCCTGCGCACCTGCTCGCGGGTCACAGGGAGTCCTCCCGGTCCTCCGGAGACAGAGTCTCGTTCAGGGCCCCGGTGCGGTAGCCTTGGAGGTCCACGGCCACGTAGGCGTAGCCGGCGTCCTTCACGATGCGCACCACCTCGTCGCGCAGGTCCCCGACGACCCGGGGGAACTCGTCGGGCCCCACCTCGATCCGGGCCACATCTCCGTGGTGGCGCACCCGCAGCACCCGTAGGCCCAGGGCCCGGAGCCCCTCCTCGGCCCGGCCCACCCGGGCCACCGCGGGCCGGGTGATGGGGGTGCCATAGGGGAACCGGGAGGAGAGGCAGGCCATGGCCGGCTTGTCCCAGGTGGGCAGTCCTCGGCGGCGCGACAGCTCGCGGATGTCGTCCTTGGTGAGGCCCGCCTCCTCCAAGGGGCTTCGTACTCCCAGCTCCCGGGCGGCCCGTCGCCCGGGACGGTGGTCGGACCGGTCGTCGGCGTTGGTGCCGTCGGCCACCCAGGGCAGCCCTTCCTCCCGGGCCACCTCACGGAGCCTCCCGAACAGCTCGCGCTTGCAGTGGTAGCAACGGTCCGGGGGGTTGCGGGTGAACGCGGGAAGGTCCAGCTCCTCGCTCACCACCAGGCGATGGCGCCCGCCCAGCGCACGGGCCAGGGCCTCGGCCTCCCGCCGCTCCCGCTCGGGGTAGGTCTCGGACACGGCCGTCACGCCCAGGGTCCGCTCGCCCAGGACCTCGACGGCCACGGCGTAGAGGTAGCTGGAGTCCACCCCGCCGGAGAACCCGATGACCACCCCCCCCATGTCCCGGAGGATGGCCTGAAGACGCTGCTCCTTCTCGGCTAGGCGGTCCGGCGGCGGGGCGGCTGGGCCGCCCTTGGGCGGAGAGGCTAGGACGTGGGGACGTGGGGACGTTTTGGATGTCACCTGTTACCTTGCCTTGCCGTCGCAGCCGTCTGCTACTCTGACGGCGACTTACCAATTTCAACGAAAGCATTGCCAGGTCTGTGCCCCCTTCCCCGGAGGGAGTACGGGGGGCTGGTGGAGCGCCAGGTGCGGCCCCTTAGCCCGCCGCGCAGCGCCGCCGGCGTTCGAGCTACGAAATGGCTTGCATTCTCCGTAGTTGGAATGAAACCAACCCCCCTGTCCCGTGCCTGCGCGGCGAGTCTCATGCCCGGCTTCGCGCCCGGCCGGAGGCAGGTCTCTTGCCCCGTCCCCCGAAGGCTCTCGGTTTGAACGCAACTCGGTATCAGAAGACTTCAACCCGTACCCGATTTTCGGTCTGGGGCTCCGCGAAGATCCGCAGGCCGAGGGAGAGACCCCGGATCTCGGCCGCCAGCTGCTCGGGGGTGCCGTAGTAGATCAGATCCTCCCCTCGTACCTGCTGGAGCCGGTACGAGACCCTGCGGAGCTCCTCAAGCACCGCCCGGGCCTTGAAGTCGAAGTCGGTCACCACCTCGAGCCGGATCGTGCTCGGACTCGTCGGGAGTTCGAGGTCTTTCAGCTTGGCCCGGAGCTTGCCCAGGTCCACGTCCCCCACCATACCGGCCCGGTACACGTCCCCGGTCCAGAGCGCCTGGCGGTCCTCCTCGCGGTACAAGCGGTCGAACTCCAGATCGGTGTACAGCCGCGCCCATCGGCCATCACCCATCAGGGGGCTCTCCGGGACCCGGATCCCCTCGCCGGCCCGCGCTGCCGTGTCCGGGCCTGGCAGCCGGACCCCCACGCTCGCGAGGGCCTCCTGGGCCAGGGCCACCCTCAGCCGGTCGGCCACCACCCCTTCGACCCGGCGCGACTCGGCCTCCACGTCGGCCCGGCCGACCGGATCGGCGATCCAACCCGAGGCGTCGTACAGGCCGAACCGGGGCAACTCCGCCTCGACCCGGAAGCTGCCCCACTCCACCCCACCGCCCGCCCCCTGGCCACGCAGGAGGGTGAGCAGGCGGGCCCGCAGCCCGGTCCCCCAGGCGCCCAGGGCCACGGTGCCCTCTTCCAGGGCCCGACCCAGGCGCTCCCGGTCCCCCTGCCGGTAACCGGACACCAGGGCCGTGATCCGGCCGGTTCGATCGGCCACCACCAACAAGGGGATGTACCGGATGCCCAGCGAGCTGAGGATCGCGGCGTCCCGATCCAGCAGATGGGCCACCCCCAGCGGTCCCCGGGCCGCTTCGTACCTCCGCACGAACCCGGCGATCCGGTTGACCGGCAGCCCCGAGTCGGTGTTCACGGCCACCAGGGTCAGATCCTCCCCCCGGAACTCCCTGCCCACCAACCGCAGATCGTCCAGCTCCCGTACGCAGTCCCGGCAGTGGACCGACCAGAACGACAGGACCACGGCCCCGTCCCCGGCCAGGTCTTTCAATGTCACCGGACGGCCGGCCAGGTCCACGCCCGCCAGCGGGGGGAGCACGTCGCCCACCCGCAACTTCGCCGGCGCGTTTTCTTGGGCCAGGGCCGGGAAGGCGACCAGGAGTGCCAGGAGCCAACCCGCCACCCCACGGATCATTTGAGCTCCTCGTCGTCGATCAGGTAGATGATCCGATTCTTCAGCTCTCCCCGGCTCTTGAGACTGAGGTAGTACACCCGGTTGCCCACGATGGCCCAGGCCGAGTCGCCGGCGGCCGAGATGGACACCGGCGGGCCCGCGAGCTCGGGCAGGGTGTACGCCACCGGGGCCTCGGGCCGCAGGAGATTCGCAAGCAGCAACGCCCCCACGGCGCCCATTCCCACACCGAACAGAAACTCTTTCCGGCTCATGGACTCGCCTCCTTCCGCCGGCTCACGGGCCGGCGCCGGATGTGATGACTTGGGGCCTTTGGGGCCTTTGGCCCGCTAGAAGGCTGGAAGGCCAGGAGGCTAGAAAGCTTGAACCCCCCGGCTTCCAACGCGTTCTAGTGTTCCGTTTCGCAAAAACGGTTGCGGATTGCCTCGGTGGGGTTGGGGGCTCCGACGAAGCGCGACGGCCGAGCAGCTCGGGCCGCCCGACGTAGGGGAGCGGCCGCGGCGCGTGCTCTCACGCGCCGCAGCGGACCGAGTCGAGGTGGCCCCTGCGAGGCCGTTCAGCGAAGGAG
>JAADGT010000005.1:2925-13970 GCA_013152215.1 Deltaproteobacteria bacterium | reverse complement strand
CCGCTTTCGTGGGCTGGAGACCCCACGCTCTGAGGACTGGCGCAAAGCGGCCGGCCCCCTGGTTTCTTAGAGCCCGAACAGGCTGTGCCCGTCCGTCGCATGGGCAGCGCTCAGCACCGAGACAGCGAGTAAGGTCGTGATCAGAAGGGCCGGAGGACGGGAAAGACGCAACAAGGGGAGGGGCAGAGGCATCTCGGTCCTCCGAACCCAAAGGAGATGAGCAAGGGGGCCTTGCCGGGCACAAAGCTGTGCCCGAGCCTGCGCCAGTCCTTAACACAGCACAAAAAGAAGTGAATCACCCAAAAGGATGAAAAAGCGCTCGCGAGCCTGCAGCTGTTCCGATCTGGGAGGGGTAGGGAGGACCTTCTCGCTCTTCGGGTGGCTTGAGAACCTGGTGGGGTGAGCGGCCGGGGTCAGGCCGGCCGCTGGATCACGATGCGGTCCGCCAGGGTGTCGAAGAAGTGGTATCCGGAACCGCCCGCAGCCAGAACGTCGAGGAGTTCGTCGGCCCTGCGGACCCATACACCGCCCACCACGCGCACCCCCCGCTCGAAAAGCGGATCGGGCACCATGCTGGCCGTGGGCCCCATGACCGCGATCTCGGCCCCGGGCCGGGCGGCCGCCAGGATCTCCTCCAGCGTGTGGTTCACCAGGGTCACCCCGGTCACCACCAGCACGTCCGCCCGGGCCAGCACGTCGCGGGCGTCGGCGGCCGGCACGTAGTGGGGAAGCTCGTCGGGCTTCAGCGTGCGGGGATCCTGCTCCACCACCCACCAGGTGCCTCTCCGCTGTTTGAGGCGCCGCAGCACCGGCACGAACGCGCCCACCACGGCCACCGAGGCCTCGGGAGGCATGAGGATCACGTCCTGGGCGTCCTTGCCGGTCTCGATCGTGTACGGGAGGTCGGGAGCCCGGGACCACCAGCTCGCGCTCAAGGCATTCAGGCAGGCCACGGCCACGGCCGTCTTGATCGGCTCCCGGGAGTCCAGGGCGTCGAGCACCTCCCACACCGGTCTGCCCCGGACGCCCACCGGATCGAAGGTGCGGCCCGCCGAGGTGGGGCAGCAGACGGCTTGCGGGATCTCCTTCACCGGGGTGTAGCATACCCCGCCCGACCCGTCCGATAGCCGCACGCCGGTAAAGAAAAGCCCCACCACCACGCGTTCCACCCGAAGCTCTCGACCGGCCGTCCCCAACCTCTCCCCCACGAAAGCCGCAGCCTCTGCGAGAACTCCCATGGTCTCTCCTCCCTTTGCGGTGGAACGAGCCTGCCTTTCAGGCCGATCCCTTCGCAAACTCATCGGTACCCGCCGGCAAAGCCCCTCCCCGCCGTCGCAAGGATGACCCGGACCCGTCCTCGAGGGCTTGCCATCTTCGGCAGGGGTCACCCCGGCAGCGGCTCCGTAGGGGCGCAAGAACCACGTCGGTGTTCCATGTATCCACGGGGGACCGTCGCTGTCAACGGGGTCTCCGCAGTCCTTTGCCGGCGGCTCGGCGCTCGCCCCCCAGGGTCAAGGTTTCCCTTCCACGGGCCGATGATCGAATCGGGGGTTTGAGACCACGACGGCGGTGGAGACAGGCCATGGATACCGCAGGCTCCCCCACACGGATTCGCGACCGGCTCGGGCTGCTGGCGGCTGTGTTCGTTCTCTTGTGGAACGCGCCCCTGCTGAAGGCAGCGTTTCGGTGGGGCCCCGTGGTGGCGGTTGCGTACCTGTTCGGGGTGTGGGCGGCGTTCGTCCTGCTGGCGGCCTGGGCTGCGGCCGGGCAGGGAGTCCGGGGCCGGGGCGGAGGGGGCGATGTTTAGCCCCGGCTCGATCCTTCTCGTTTTCGTGGCCTACATGGCCGGGTTGTTCCTCCTGGCCGTTCTGGTGGAGCGGGGGGGGCCCTGGGGCCGGAGGTTCGCGCGCAGCCCTCACGTCTACGCCTTGTCGCTGGCCGTCTACTGCACGAGCTGGACCTTCTACGGCAGCGTGGGCAAGGCGGCCACATCGGGATTCCTGTTCCTCCCCATCTACCTTGGGCCGACCTTGGCCTTCGGCGCCGGGTGGCTGCTGCTGCACCGGATGGTCCGGCTCAAGCAACGGCACCGAATCACGACGGTGGCAGACTTCCTGGCCGTTCGGTACGGGAAGTCCCCGGGGGTGGCCGCAACGGTCACCGTGGCCGCCCTGCTCGGGATCGCGCCTTACATCGCCCTGCAGCTCAAGGCGGTTCTCACCACCTTCCGGCTCCTCACGGCCGAAGCCGCGGCCGGAGTGGAGCACCACGTGGCTCCGTTGACGGTGATCGTCCTGTGCCTGTTCTCGATCCTGTTCGGGGCCCGGCACCTGGACGCGACGGAACGCCATCCGGGGCTGGTGGCGGCCGTGTCCGTGGAGTGCCTGGTGAAGCTCGTGGCGTTTCTCACCGCGGGTATGTTCGTGACCTTCGGGTTGTTCGACGGCTTCTCAGACCTGCTCCTCCAGGCCCGAAGGAGCGGCGCGCTGGAGGTGCTGGCCGAGCCGTCCTATCCCTCGTGGGCCGCCTACACCCTGCTGGCCGCGGCAGCCGGGTGGTTCCTTCCCCGCCAGTTCCAGGTGGCCGTGGTGGAGGCGGCCGAGCCGGGCCACGTGCGCAAGGCCGCTTGGATCTTTCCCCTGTACATGCTCCTGATCAACCTGTTCGTGATCCCCATCGCCTTGGCGGGCCGGGCCCTGGGCTATCCGGCCAGCCAGGCGGACACCTTCGTGCTCACCCTTCCCCTCGCCCATGCCGGCCCCGCCTTGGCCCTGTTCGTGGCCGTCGGAGGGTTCTCGGCGGCAGCCGGCATGATCATGGTGAGCTCCGTGGCCCTGGCCACCATGGCCACGAACCACCTCCTGGTACCCGCCGCCGGGTTCATGCCGGGATTGGGGTTTCTCAGGGAGCACCTACTCACCTGTCGGCGGGTCGCCATCGTGGGCGTGGTGTTGCTCGGGTACTGGGTGCAGGCCCATCTGGCCGGGTCCTACATGCTGGTCAACATCGGCATGATCTCGTTCGTGGCGGTCCTGCAGTTCGCCGTGCCGGGGGTGGTGGGGCTCCTGTGGCGCGGGGCGTCGCGGACCGGCGCCCTGGCCGGGCTCGCAGCCGGCTACGGGGTCTGGGCGTACACCCTCCTCCTCCCGGCCCTGGCCCGGAGCGGGTGGGCACCGGCAGAGGCCTGGATGGCCGGGACAACCGGGGGGGTCTGGGCCCCCGAAGCCCTGGCCGGCATTGTTTTCCCCGACGTATACACCCATGCCGCGTTCTGGACCCTGGTGGCCAACCTGGGAGGGCTGGTGCTCGGATCGCTGCTCGCTCCGCCCAGCCCGTCGACGCTCTCCGTGGTGGAGGACTTCGTATCCGACGAGGAGCCCGGCACCCCATGGGAGGACGGGCTCGAGGAAGGCCCGGTGGTGTCGGTGGAGGCCAAGCGAGAACGGATCGAAACCCTGTTCCGCAAGTACTTCGGCGAAACTCAGGCCCGGGAGCTGGCTGCCCGGTGCCTGGTGCGGGTCGGGCTCAAAGGCCGCACGAGCGCTCCCCTCACCCGGGTCGCAGGGCTCGTCGCCGAGGCGGAGAACGTGCTGGCCGGGGGGTTGGGGGCGGCCACGGCCCACCAAGTGGTCGAGGCGGCCCGGATCCTGAACGGAACGGAACGCCAGGAGCTGACTCGGGTGTACTCAAGGCTCCTGGCCGATCTGGGCCTAGCGCCGGCCCAGCTCCAGCGGCGGATCACCCACTACCGGGCCCGGGCCGCCGAACTCCGGCGCCACGCCGAGGAGCTGATCCAGGCCCTGGCCCAGCGCGACGCCGAGATCGAGGCGCGCACTCGCGCCGAGCGGGAGCGCATGCGCGCTTATCAAGCCCAACAGACCATCAACCGACTGCTTCGGGTCTCGTTCGAGGGGGGGGCGCTCGAGGGGCAACTCGCCGGGGCCTTGGGGATCGTGCTGGAGAGCCCATGGATGGAACTGCGTCCGGCCGGGGCTGTGTTCCTCCGGGAGGGCGACATCCTCCGGCGGGTGGCCGCGCGGGGGCTCGCCCCCGAGGTCGAGGAGCGGTGCGCCACGGTACGGGTCGGAGAGTGTCTCTGCGGGCTGGCCGCCCGGGACGGCCGGGTCGTGTGCGAAAGCTCGGCCGAACCCCATCACCTCCCGTCGCCATACCTCCACGGCCACTTCATCGTGCCGATCCGTGACGGCGACGACACCATAGGGGTGATGTGCCTGTACGCTCGTGATGGGGCTCCACAGGCCGGAGCCGAGGAGACCGCCTTCCTGGAGGGATTGGGGAACGCCCTGGCGGCCCTGATCCGCCGCGCTCGGGCCGACGAGGCCCTCCGCCGAGCCCACGACGAGTTGGAGAGCCGGGTGGAGGAGCGCACCCGGGAGCTGCGCGAGACCTTGGCCGCCCTGGAGCACGCCCACGCCGAGCTGCAGCAGACCCAGGCCAAGCTGGTCCAGCAGGCCAAGCTCGCCTCCATCGGTCAGTTGGCCGCCGGCGTGGCCCACGAGATCAACAACCCCTTGGGGTTCGTGACCAGCAACTTCAACACGCTGAGGGGTTACGCCCGGGACCTGGAGGCGTTCGTGGAAGCGGTACGGGCAGAGGCGAGGGAGGGAGGCTGGGCTGAGCGCCTGGAGGCCTTGGAGCAGGAGCACGAGGTGGGGTACCTGCTGTCCGACATGGCCGACATCTTCACCGAGTGCGCCGACGGGTTCGAGCGAATCCGCTCCATCGTGCAGAACCTGCGCAGCTTCTCCCGGATCGACGCCCTGGATCGCGCCCCCTACGATCTCAACGAGGGAGTGCGCAGCACCCTCGTGGTGGCCCGCAACGCGTACAAGTACGTGGCCGAGGTGGAGACCCACCTGGACCCCGTGCCGGAGATCGACGCCATCGGCAACGAGATCAACCAGGTCCTGCTCAACCTCGTGGTGAACGCGGCCCAGGCGATCGCCTCCCAGGACCGGGACGCTCCCGGACGGATCACGGTGCGGACCTATGCGGACGACGAGAACGTGTACTGCGAGGTGACCGACGACGGGCCGGGCATCCCACCCGAGGTCATGGACCGGCTGTTCGACCCGTTCTTCACCACCAAGCCCCCGGGAGAGGGCACGGGGCTCGGCCTGAACCTGTCCTACGACATCGTCGTGAATCACCACGGCGGAGAGATCCGCGTGGAGTCCCCTCCCGAGGGTGGCGCCCGCTTCGTGGTGGTGCTACCCCGCAACCGTCCCACGGCCGCCGTCCCCCGAGCAGAGGCACAGGGGGGGTGAGCCGGAGCCCTTCGGCTCAGTGGCGGTACCACCGGAGCCGCTGGTGGAACGGGCTCGTGGGGGGGATGTGGCTCAGGAGGAACTCCATCTGGTCGGCCAGCACCCGCCGGCCCTGCAGGTAGATGTACTCGGCGTGGCTGGGGGTGAACGGCACGGCCAGCAGCTGCATGCCCGCCTCCTCGGGGGTGCGGCCCGACTTGCGGTGGTTGCAGCGCTTGCACGCGGTGACCACGTTGTTCCAGGTGTCGGTGCCGCCCCGGCTCAGGGGGGTCACGTGGTCTCGGGAGAGATCCTTCCGGCGGAACCGTCGGCCGCAGTACAGGCACAGGTACGCGTCCCGGCGGAACAGGGTGGCGTTCGACAGCGGCGGGGTGTACCGGGCCAGGGCCTTCCTGATCGCCCGGCGGTCCGAGGCGGTGGCCACGATCGCCTGCACGGCGATCACCGTGCGCCTTCCGGTTCGGGCGTTCACCCCGCCCCGCACCCGGTACACGGTGCGGCCCAGCGAGTACACCACCCGCCCCAGGTAGTACAGCCGCACCGCCTCCTGGTAGTCCACCCACTCCAGGGGGACCCCCGCGGCGTCCACCCGCAGCACCTGCTGCTCGAGGGCCTGCACGCTCCACCTCCCCACCCGCGCCGGGTCGGCGGGTGTCGTCCCCTTCTACCAGGAGCACCGGCCCGGAGTCAAAAAGGCGCTGCGGCTACCGGGGATTTCTATCGGCCGCCCAGGGTCTGGTCGAGCAGGGTCTCGGCTGCGGTGTAGGGGTCGATCTGGCGGGCTCGCAGGCCCTCCAGCATGCGGTCGTACTCGGCCGAGCCCTCCGCAGCCCCGAAGATCCGCTCGGCCGCCATCTCCTTGACCAGCTCCCGGAAGAAGTGCATCTGGCGCTTGGCCTTGCGCTCCGCCAGGATCCCGGTGCGCTCCTGGTGGTCCCGGTGGGCGTAGAAGGCGTCCACCACGTCGGGGATTCCCTCGTTCCGGACCGCCACGGTCTTGAGCACCGGCGGCCGCCAGGCGTCCTCGTCGTGGGCCGTGCGCATCTCGAGCATGACCTGGAGCTGCTTGACCACCTCGTCGGCGCCCGGCCGATCGGCCTTGTTCACGATGAACAGGTCCCCGATCTCCAGGATGCCGGCCTTCATGGCCTGGATGTCGTCGCCCATGCCCGGCAGGCACACCACGGCGGTGGTGTGGGCCATGTCCACGATCTCCACCTCGTCCTGGCCCACGCCCACGGTCTCGATCAGGATGACGTCGTAGCCCATGGCGTCCAGCACCAGCACGGCCTCGCCCGTGGCCCGGCTCAGCCCGCCCAGGTGCCCCCGGGTGGCCATGGACCGCACGAACACCCCGGGGTCGGTGGCGTGGCGCTGCATTCGCACCCGGTCCCCCAGGATCGCGCCCCCGCTGAACGGGCTCGACGGGTCCACCGCCACCACCCCCACCTTCAGGTCCCGGCGCCGAAGCTCGGTGATGATCCGGTCCACCAGGGTGGACTTGCCCGCCCCGGGCGGGCCGGTGAGCCCCAGGATGAATGCCCGGCCGGTGTGGGGGTACAAGGCCTTCAGGTACTCGATCCCCTGGGGGTCGCCCTCCTCCAGGAGCCGGATGAGCCGGGCCCCGGCCAGCTGGTTCCCCTTGAGGGCCTCTTCCACGTAGTTCATCGCGACGACCTCCGGGGGCGGGTCACCCCACGTTCTCCCTCATGAACTCGAGCACCTCCTCCAGCGGCGTGCCGGGCCGGAACAGGGCCTTCACGCCGGTGGCCAGAAGCGGCGGGATGTCCTCCTCGGGGATGGTGCCTCCCCCGAACACCACCACGTCGTCCATGCCCCGCTCCTTGAGCAGCTTCATCACCTCGGGGAACACGTAGTTGTGGGACCCCGACAGCACCGAGATGCCGATGGCGTCCACCGCCTCCTGGAGGGCGGCGTTCACGATCTGCTCGGGGCTCTGGTGGAGCCCGGTGTAGATCACCTCGTAGCCGTTCTCCTGGAGGAACCGGGCCACCACCTTGGCCCCCCGGTCGTGGCCGTCGAGGCCCGGCTTGGCAATGAGCACCCGCACTTTTTTCTGTTTCATCGCTGTGTCCTCCTGAAACGGGCCTCCCGGGGCCCGGAATGTCTCACACGCGGTCACACCAAGTTGCACTCAAAGCATTGGCCCCCCTGCACACAGCGGCAAGGGACCTGTCGGAGAGCCGGGCGCGGCCCCTTGGCTCGCCGCGCAGCGCCTCCGGCGTTTGGACTGCGAAACGGCATGGATTCCACCGGGTTGTCATGAAGCCAGGTCCGCCGTCCCGTGCCTGCGCGGCGAATCTCGATGCCTCGCTTCGCGCCCGGCCGGAGGCAGGTCCCTTGCCCCGCGCTCGAGGACTCTCGGTTTGCACGCAAGTCGCTATCAGAACACCGCCGGATCTTCGTAGGCGCCGAACACGTCCACCAGGGCGTCGCAGATCTCGCCCAGCAGGGCGTACTCGCGCACCGCCTCCAGGATGGGGTAGAGCAGGTTGTCCCCGGCCCGCGCGGTCTCGCGGATCTCCTGCAGGCACCGCTCCACCTTGGCGTTGTCGCGGTTGCGCTTGGTGTCCTCGATGCGGGCGATCTGAGCGCGCTCCACCGCATCGTCGATCTTGAGGATCGGGATCGGCTTCTCCTCGCCCATCTGGTACTTGTTGACCCCCACGATCACCTTCCGGCCCTCCTCCACGGCCTTCTGGAACTCCATGGAGGCCCGCATGATCTCGTCCTGGGGGTAGCCCTGCTCCACCGCCGCGATCATGCCGCCCAGGTCGTCGATCTTGCGGATGTACTCCTCGGCCTGGCGCTCCATCTCGTTGGTGAGGGCCTCCACGAAGTACGAGCCGGCCAACGGGTCCACGGTGTTCGCCGCCCCGGTCTCGTGGGCGATGATCTGCTGGGTCCTCAGGGCCACGGTCACCGCCTCCTCGGTGGGCAGGGCCTCGGCCTCGTCGAACGAGTTGGTGTGAAGGCTCTGGGTGCCGCCCAGCACCGCCGACAGGGCCTCGAACGCGGTGCGCACGATGTTGTTCAGGGGCTGCTGGGCCGTGAGGCTCACCCCCGCGGTCTGGGTGTGGAACCGCAGCCACAGGGCCTTGGGGTTGGTGGCGCCGAACCGCTCCTTCATGATCCGGGCCCACATCCGCCGGGCCGCCCGGAACTTGGCGATCTCCTCGAAGAAGTCCATGTGGGCGTCGAAGAAGAAGCTGAGCATCGGCCCGAACGCGTTCACATCGAGCCCCCGCTCCACCGCGGCCTGCACGTAGGCGATGCCGTCGGCCAGGGTGAACGCCAGCTCCTGCTGGGCGGTGCTGCCGGCCTCGCGGATGTGGTAGCCCGAGATGGACACCGGGTGCCACTTGGGCACGTGCTTCATGCAGAACTCCATGGTGTCCACCAGGAGCCGCACGCTCTCCCGGGGCGGCCAGATGAACGACTTCTGGGCGAAGAACTCCTTCAGGGGGTCGTTCTGCACCGTGCCGCCCACCTTGTCCCAGCCCACCCCCTGCTTCTCGGCCACCACCAGGTACATGGCCAGCAGCACCGGGGCCGGGTGGTTGATGGTCATGGAGGTGGTCACCTGGTCCAGGGGGATCCCGTCGAACAGGATCTCCATGTCCCGCAGGCTGTCGATCGCCACCCCGCACTTGCCCACCTCGCCCCGGGCCAGGGGATGGTCGGAGTTCACCCCCTTGAGGGTGGGGTAGTGGAACGCCACCGACAGCCCCGTCTGACCGTTCTCCAGCAGGAACTTGTAGCGCTGGTTCGTCTCCTCGGCCGTGCCGAATCCGGAGAACTGGCGCATGGTCCACAGCCGGCCCCGGTACATGGTGGTCTGCACCCCCCGGGTGAACGGGTACTCGCCCGGGTAGCCCAGATCCTTCAGGTACTCCAGCTCCGGAACGTCGGCCGGGGTGTACAGCCGCTGGATCGGGATCTCGGAGAGGCTGCGGAACTCCTCCTGCCGCTCGGGCCAGCGGGCCGTGGCCTCGGCCACCTTCCGGGCCCACCGTTCGTTCTCTTTTCGGATCGCCTCCAGGTTCTGGTTGTCTGCCATCGCCGAAACCTCCTTGGGAAGGCTGGAAAGCTGGAAGGCTAGAAGGCTGGAAAGCCGAGGAAACGCGTCTATTCTGTCGCCGGGTTGACAGCCTTCTGGCCCAAATCTACGCCAGGAGCTGCCGCGAGATCACCAGCCGCTGGATCTCGCTGGTGCCCTCATACAGGGTCAGGGCCATGGCGTCCCGCAGGTAGCGCTCCACCGGGTACTCCCGCACGTACCCGTACCCGCCGTGGATCTGGATGGCCTCGCGGGCCACCCGCTGGGCCATCTCGGTGGCGTACACCTTGGCCATGCTGGCCTCCTGGGTGTAGGGCCTGCCCCGTTCCTTCAGCTGGGCCGCCCGCAGGGTGAGCAGGCGGGCCGCATCGAGCTGGGTGGCCATGTCCGCCAGCTTGAACTGGATCGCCTGGAAGTCGGCGATGGGCCGGCCGAACTGGCGCCGGTCCTTGGCATAGGCCGCGGCCGACTCCAGGGCCGCCTGGGCCAGGCCGCAGGAGTTGGACGCGATGCCGATGCGGCCCCCGTCGAGGCTGGCCAGCATGATCTTGAACCCGTCGCCCTCGTTTCCGAGCAGGTTCTCGGCCGGCACCCGGCAGTCCTCGAACACCAGCTGCACCGTGTCCGAGGCCCGCTGGCCCATCTTCTCCTCCTTGCGGGCCACCTTCATGCCCGGGGTGCCCTGCTCCACCAGCAGCACGCTGATGCCCCGCTTGCCGGCCTCGCGGTCGGTCTTGGCCGCCACCATCACCACCCCGGCGTAGGAGCCGGAGGTGATGAACACCTTGGTGCCGTTCAGCACGTAGTGGTCGCCGTCCCGCACCGCCGTGGCCCGCAGGCTCCCGGCGTCGGAGCCGGCGTTGGGCTCGGTCAGGGCGAACGCCCCGGCCGGGTACTCGCCCGAGGCGATCTTGGGGATGTACCGGGCGTGCTGCTCCGGCGTGCCGAACCGGTAGATGGCCTCGCACACCATGTTGGTCACCGAGGTGGTCACCGCGTGGCTCATGCACCCCCGGGCGATCTCCATGAGCGCCAGGGAGTAGGCCACCGCGCCCATGCCGGTGCCGCCCGCCTCGGCCGGGACCAGCATGCTCATGAGCCCCAGCTCGGCCATCTTCTTTAGCGTTTCGGAAGGAAACCGCTCGGTACGGTCCAGCTCGTCCGCAATGGGCTTGAGCTCGTTCTCGGCGAACCGCCGGACCATGTCCTGGACCATCTTCTGCTCTTCGGTCAGCGCGAACTCCATGGTCTCTCCCCGTGCCCGGTCGGGCAAAACGCACTTTACGTCAACTGTCAAACCGACCCCAAAAGAAACGTGGGGCCGTCGGCCCGTTGGGGGGCTCAAAGGCTAGAAAGCTGGGAAGCTAGAAGGCCAAAAGGCGAAGAACCTGCGCGGCGAATCTCAACGCTCGGCTTCGCGACCGGCCGGCGGTAGACCCCATGCCCCGCACCGAGACGTACACAAATCTGTTTCCCGCGAACAGGCTGCCTCGCGGCCTACTCGAGCTACAATCTGTCTTCTGAACCCCTTGCATAAGGGCCCCGCCCTCTCTGAGGTACTAATCCCAACGAAAGTATTGCCAGACCCGTGCCCCGTCTCCTTGGGGAGTGCGGGGTGGGGGTCTGGTGGAGCGCCGGGTGCGGCCCCTTAGCTCGCCGCGCCCCCCGAACGTCCG
>JAADGT010000005.1:0-2872 GCA_013152215.1 Deltaproteobacteria bacterium | reverse complement strand
GAAGGCGCGGCGATCGGATGCCGCACTCGCGCCCGGCCGGAACCAGGCCCCCACCCCGCACCCTGGCAATACCTTTGCAGGTCTTAGTAACGCACCTATTTCGTCGCCGGGGCAACAGCGTCGGCGCCCTTACAGAACCTGGGCCCCGGGCTCGGCCAGCTGCTGGTAGTGGCACCGGCGGCAGTTGTCCTTGTTGCGGTCCTTGCGGTGGCAGTCGCCGGTGAAGCAGCCGTACATCCGCGGCCGCCAGGTGGGCACCTCGGCCTTGTCGTGGGCGATGGACCGGTGGCAGTCCAGGCAGCCCAGGTTCAGGGGCCGGCCCTGGGGGTCGGCGTCGGCCAGGTGCACCTTGTGGTTGATGCGGATCAGCTTGCGGTTCTCCTTCTCCCGGGTGCGGATGTCCGAGTGGCAACCCTCGCACCGGGCCTCGACCCGGTCCTCGAAGGCGGCGTACTTCTCGGGGATCAGGCGATCGCGCACGTACCCGAACACGTTCAAGGACTCCGGAAGCTCGGCGTGCTGGGCGTGGCACTGGTAGCAGGTGACCCGGTCGGCCGGGTGCCCCTGGCTCTGGCTCCACAGCTCGGTCAGCACCGGGTGACAGGTGGCGCACCGGTTCGGCGAGGTGTTGACCCACCGGGCCCCGGCGACGAACAGCCCCGCCCCGGCCAGGACCACCACGGCCAGGAAACCGGCCCAGCCCCCGCGGCTCATGCCCTTGGCTCGCTCGATCCACCAACCCATGATTCGTTCTCCCTGTTCGGAACCGCTCTCGAAATCCGATCGTTGCCGACGGGCGGCCCGCTACGCCGGGGCCACCGTGATCCGAAGGGCCTTCCACGCCTGGGCCCCCTGGGTGTCCGTGGCAAACGGCGCCAGCTCGGCCACCGAGGCGCCGGGGCCGTGGACCGCCCACCACGGCCGGTCATCCTTCGGGGTCGGATGGCCGAACCCCCACGCCAGCGCCGCGGCCCTGGGGTGGATCCCCCTCACCAACCGCACCCGAACCCGCGCCTCGCCCACCTCGGTGCGCACCACGGCCTCGGCCCCGTCCTTCAGACCCAGGGCGGCGGCCGCCTCCGGGTGAAGCAGCAGCGGGTTCTCCGGGTGGAGCTCGCCGGCCCGGGCCGACCGCGGGAACGCCGGGTCCGTCTCGGGGTGCCGCACCACCACCAGGGCGAAGTGCTCGCCCTCCAACCGCTTCAGGTCCCTGGGCACCTGGTGCTTCAGCCGGTGGGTCACCTCCAGCCTACCGGACGCGGTGGGGAACCCGTGGGTCGCGGCCCACGGGTACCCGACCCGACGGGCCCGCCATACCCCCCGGGCAGCCAGGGCCCGAAACCCCCCGTCCGCGGCCAGCGGGCGGGGGAAGGGTGTCGCACAGGTAGCGAACATAGGTCCCCGTGTCCGGGTAGGGGAACGCCTCGGCGAGCCCGCCGCCGATCCGGCGGCCCACCGCCAGCAGCAGGTCGCCCAACTGCCGGGCCTCGCCCACCGGGCCGTTCCTCGGCCCGTCGAACAAACCGTCGGGGGCCGTGTCGGGTCGCCGCAGCCACTCGGGCTCGGCCGTGCCCCGGGGCGCCGGCTGCTGCAGGGCCACCCAGGCCTTGCCGTCGCCGTCGTACCCCCCCACCAGGTTCCAGAGCTCCAGGTCACTGGCCGCGGGCAGCACCAGGTCGGCCACCTGGGCGGTCTCGGTGAGGTGGGTGTCGAACGCCACCACCAGCCCGATCCGGTCCTCCTCGGCGAACGCCCGGTGCACCGAACGGCTCCGGGGGCTCTCGTACACCGGGTTCGACCGGTAGGCCAGATAGAGGCTGGCCCCCTCGTTCCCGGCCAGCAGATCCTTCACGGCCCGGGTCCGCGGGAGGGTCGGCTCGAACGTCGGGACCCACCCCAACGGGTGGGCCACCCGTAACCCAACCGCCTCGGGGTCCCCTTGAGAGGCGTTCAGCACCGCTGCCGTGGCCTCCAGGGCCTCGGCCTGGGGGGTGCCGGCCGAGTCCACCCAGCACAGGGACGGCGCCCCGGCCCGGAAGGCCTGGGCCAGCCGCACCAGGGTCAGGGCCGACAGGCCCGACGCGGCCTCCACCAGGTCCACGGAGTAGGGAACCAAGGATTCGAGGATCTTCTCCGGCTCGACCCCCACCCTCTGGACGAACCCCTCGGCCTCGTACCCGCCCTGGGTCAGGAGCACCCGAAGGATCCCCAGGAGCACGAGGCACTCCGAGCCCGGCCGGATCGGGATCCACTCGTCGGCCACGCTGCCGGTGGCCCCTTCGAAGGCCCCCAGGCTGATGACCCGTCCGCCCCGGGCCCTGAGCTCGGCCAGCCCCTGGGCCCACCGGCCGAAGGCCGGCCCCTGGTCCCAGGGCCGGGCCCCCACCAGCACCAGGGTACGCACCCGCGACAGGTCCGGCGGGGCCAGGGGAAGCCCGTACACCTGGCGCTGGGCCTCCCGGGCGCTCCAGACCGTGCTCTCGGGCCCCCCGATCCGGCGGGTCACCCCCAGCCGCTCGAGCATCGCCCCGGCCAGGGGATCGGGCCGGCCCACGTCCACGTAGGCCCGGTCGGGCCCATCGGCCAGGGCCCGGGCCACGGCCTCCACGGCCTCGTCCCACGAGATCTCCTCGAACTCGCCCGATCCCCGCGGGCCCTTGCGCCGCAGGGGTCGGGTCAGACGGTTCGGATCCCAGAAGGACTCCAGGGCCCCGAACGCCCGGGGGCAGATGCCGGCCAGGGCCCCGGCCTCGGGGTTGGGCAGAACCTGCACCGGAAGCCCCCCGTTCCGGAACACCCGCACGGCGCAGGTGCCGCCGCAGGCGGTGCACGCCGTGGCCACCGGGTCCCGGAACTTGCGCAGGCTCCGGTG
>JAADGT010000032.1 GCA_013152215.1 Deltaproteobacteria bacterium | reverse complement strand
CGTGCCCTCACGCGCCGCAGCGGACCGCGCCGAGGCGGCCCCTGCGAGGCCGTTCAGCGAAGGAGGGGCCCCCAGCCCCACCCCCTGGGAATGCAACGAGATTTCGGAAACGATCCACTAGAACGAGTGGGAACCCAGGAGGCTTTCTAGCCTCCCAGCCTCCTAGCTTTCCAGCTTTCGAGCGGGCCGAAGGCCCGAAGGAGTGGAACACATGGCTCGCGTCACCGTAGAAGACTGCCTGGAAAAGGTCCCCAACCGGTTCGAGCTCGCCATGGCGGCGGCCCAGCGGGTGAAGCAGCTGCTGGAGTCGGCCCCGCCCCTGGTGGAGACGAAGAACAAGATCGTGGTGACCGCCCTGCGTGAGATCGCCGAGGGCAAGGTCACGGTGCGCATGCGCCAGATTCCCCGCCGGGCTCCTTAGACGCCGGGGGAGTCGGCACCCGCCGGCTGATGCTGCGGATCTCCGATCTTCTCGAGGAGGTCGAGGCCCTCCACCCCGAGGCGAACCTCGACCTCATCCAGAAGGCCTACCTGTTTGCGGCCAAGGTCCACGGGGGGGCGGCCGAGTCTTCCCAGGATCCCACCCTCCAACACTCCCTGGCGGTCGCCCGGATTCTCGCCGAGCTGAACCTGGACGAGGTCACCCTCGCCTGCGGCCTGCTCCACGACGTCGTGGAAGAGGCGGTGAGCGACCCGGAGCAGGTGCGCTCCCACTTCGGCGACGAGGTGGCATCGGTCCTCCAAGGCCTGGCCCGGGTGTCCGCGGTCCGGTACACCTCCCGCAAGAAGGAACAGGCCGAGCGGTTCCGCCGCCTGATCCTGGCCATGGCCCAGGACGTGCGGGTAGTGCTCGTGAAGCTGGCCGACCGGCTCCAGGTGATGCGCACCCTGGAGGCGCGCCCCCCCGCCGAACGCCTGGTGCTGGCCCAGGAGACCCTCGACATCTATGCCCCCCTGGCCAACCGGCTCGGGATCCACCGGGTCAAGAGCGAGCTGGAGGACCTGGGGTTCCGGTACGCCCACCCCGAGACCTGGGCCGAGCTGGAGGAAGGGGTGCGCCGCCGGCTGGCCGAGCGGGAGGCCTACATCGAGGAGGTCAAGGACCGGCTCGCCCGGTTGCTGGAGCGCCACGAGCTGCCGGGCCGGGTCAGCGGTCGGCCGAAGCACCTGTTCTCCGTGTACCGGAAGATGCAGGACCAGGGGATCCCCTTGGACAAGGTGTACGACCTGGTCGCGTTCCGGATCATCACCCGGACGGTACAGGACTGCTACGCCATCCTGGGCGCGATCCACGCCGAGTGGAAGCCCGTGCCGGGTCGGTTCAAGGACTACATCGCCCTGCCCAAGCCCAACCTGTATCAGTCTCTCCACACCACGGTCATCGGCCCCGGTGGCCAGCCCATGGAGGTCCAGATCCGCACCGAGGAGATGCACCGGATCGCGGAGGAGGGGATCGCGGCCCACTGGCGGTACAAGGAGAAGCGCAGCGAGGCCGACCCCATGGACCGGGTGTTCGAGTGGCTGCGCAAGCTGGTCGAGGCCCACAAGGAGATCCAGGATCCCCAGGAGTTCCTGGAGAGCGTCAAGGGCGACTGGTTCCCCGAGGTGGTGTACGTGTTCACCCCGGCCGGGGACCTGATCGAGCTGCCCCGGGGCGCCACGCCCGTGGACTTCGCCTACGCCATCCACTCCAAGGTGGGGGAGCAGTGCGTGGGGGCCAAGGTGAACGGCCGCATGGTGCCCTTGAGCCACGAGCTGCGCAACGGCGACCGGGTGGAGGTGATCACCTCAAAGCACCACACGCCCAGCCCGGACTGGCTCGAGTTCGTCAAGACCTCGAAGGCCCGGAACAAGATCCGGGCCTGGATCAAGGCCCGGCAACGGGCCCGGTCCACCGAGCTGGGCCGAGAGATCTGCGAGCGGGAGTTCCGCAAGTTCGACAAGAGCCTGTCCAAGGCCCTGAAGTCGGGGGAGATGGAGCGCGCCGCCAAGGGCTTCGGCCTGAACAAGGCCGAGGAGCTGCTGGAGGCCGTTGGGTACGGCAAGATCTCGGCCCGACAGGTCCTGGGCAAGATCTACCCGGACCTGGAGGAGCGTGAGACCCCCCCGAAACGGCCTCGGAAGCCCCTCCGGACCACCAGCGGCATCGTGATCGAGGGGGTAGGCGACGCCCTGGTGCGGTTCGCCCGGTGCTGCCACCCGCTGCCCGGGGATCCGATCGTGGGGTTCGTGACCCGGGGGCAGGGCATGACCGTGCACACGGCCGACTGCCCCAACGTCCGGCGGCTGGACCCGGATCGGCGTGTGTCGGTGGAGTGGGGGAGCGGCAAGGGAGCGGTGCATCCGGTGAAGATCCGGGTGGACTGCGAGGACCGCAAGGGGATCCTGGCGGAGATCACCAACCTGCTGGCCGAGCACGACGTGAGCGTGGCCCGGGCCCACGTCTCCACCTGGGCGGCCGGCCAGGCCGTGTGCCGGTTCGAGATCCTGGTGGAGGACCTCGAGCGGCTCCAGAAGGTCCTGAGCTCGATCCTGTCGATCAAAGGGGTCCAGCGGGTGACCCGGGTGAAGACGTGACTTCGGTCGTTGGTCGTCGGTCTCCGGTCGTCGGTTTACGGCCGATGCCTTCGGTCTGTTATTAACCTGGCGGCAAAATAGGCGCTGCACCTCAGGAGGGCGGGGCAAGGAACCTGCCTCCGGCCGGGCGCGCTGCGATACCGACACGCCCCACGACGAACGATTTACGATTCACGATTCCCAGCATCCCAGCGTCCTAGCGGGCCGAAGGCCCAAAGTAAGGAGGTGCAGCATATGAAGAGGGCGGTTACGACCGATGGGGCGCCGAAGGCGATCGGGCCGTACAGCCAGGCCGTGGTGGCCGGGGGGTTCGTGTTTTGCTCGGGCCAGATCCCCCTCGACCCGATCACCGGCGAGATGGTGGAGGGGGACGTGGCGACCCAGACCCGGCGGGTGCTCGAGAACCTGAAGGCCGTGCTCGAGGCGGCCGGAAGCGGGCTCGACCGGGTGGTGAAGACCACGGTGTTCCTGGCCGACATGGGCGACTTCGCGGCCATGAACCAGGTGTACGCCGGGTTCTTCGGCGACGTGCCGCCTGCCCGGGCCGCGGTGGAGGTGGCCGCGCTTCCCAAGGGGGCCCGGGTGGAGATCGAGGCCGTGGCCCTGGCGGGCGACGGGCTGGGCCTGGAGGAGTTGGACGAGGTGCGGTAGGAGAAGAGGGGGGATTGTCCGCTTTTTTGTGACCTTTCCCGGAACGGGGCATCTTACGGCTTGGGCGGATGCGCTTTGCGCGTCCTTCGGGAGTCGGAGGTGCCCCTTTTTGCGTTTCGGGAGGACTCGATGATGGCTAAGCGGATCGTGGTGGTCGGGGGGGTGGCGGCCGGGCCCAAGGCGGCGGCCCGGGCCCGGAGGCTGGACCCCAAGGCCGAGATCACGGTGGTCGAGCGGGACGCCCACGCCAGCTACGGCGCGTGCGGCTTCCCCTACTACGTGGGCGGCGGCGTGGCCCGGATCGAAGAGCTCATGGAGACCCCCTCGGGCGTGGTGCGCGACCCCCGGTTCTTCGATCAGGTCAAGGACCTTCGGCTCCTGACCCGCACCGAGGCCGTGGAGATCCGGCGGGACTCCCGGGAGGTGGCGGTTCGCTCGCTGGACACCGGTGAGACCTGGACGTTGCCCTACGACCGGCTGATCCTGGCCACCGGGGCCCGGGCAACGGCGCCCCCGATCCCGGGCCTCGACGCGCCCAACGTGTTCCGGCTGAAGACCTTCTCGGACGCGCGGAGGTTCCGCGCCGCCCTGGACCAGATCGCCGACCTGCTGAAGCAGCAGGGCCTGACCGGTGATGGGAAGGCCCGGCCGCTGCGGGTGGCCGTGGTCGGAGCGGGCCTGATCGGCTTGGAGACCGCCGAGGCCCTGCGGGAGCGAGGCGAGGAGGTCACGGTGGTGGAGCGCTTGCCCCGGGTTCTGCCCAACGCGGATCCGGAGATCGCGGCCCACCTGGAGAAGCACGCCCGGTCCAAGGGGGTCCGGGTCCTCACCGGCGTGGCGGTCCAAGGGGTGGAGGTTCGGGACGGCCGCGCGGTAGGCCTTCGGCTGCCGGACGAGACAATCCTCGCCGACCTGGTCCTGGTGGCCACCGGGGTGCGGCCCGAGGTGGATCTGGCCCGGGCCGCCGGCCTGGAGATCGGCCCCACCGGCGCGATCCGGGTGGACGAGCACCTGCGGACCTCGGACCCCAGCATCTACGCGGCCGGCGACTGCGCCGAGAAGCGCCACCTGGTCACGGGCAGGCCCTGCTGGATCCCCCTGGGGTCCACGGCCAACAAGGAGGGCCGGGTGGCCGGCACCAATGCCGTGCTGGGCGACGTGGAGACGTTCCCCGGGGTGGTCGGGTCGCTGGTCATGCGGTTCTTCGAGCTCACCGCGGCCCGCACGGGCCTCGGGGAGGACGAGGCCCGTGCGGCAGGGTTCGATCCCGTGGCCGCGGTGGTGGCCGGGCCGGACAAGCCCCACTTCATGCCCGGTGCCGCCCCGATCCTGGTCAAGATGATCGCGGATCGGGGGTCCCGCCGGGTGCTCGGGGTGCAGGCCGTGGGCCGCGGCGACGTGGCCCGGCGGGTGGACGCGGCCGTGGCCGCCGTGACGGCCGGCATGACCGTGGACCAGGTGGCCAGTCTGGACCTCGTGTACGCGCCTCCTTACTCCCCCCCGATGGATCTCCTGCTCGTGGCGGCCAACGCCGTCCGGAACAAGCTGGACGGCTGGGCCCGGGGGGTGCGGCCCGACGAGTTCCGGCGGTGGCAGGAGGAGGGGGCGGCCCCCCTGCTGGTGGATGTGCGGAGCCCGGCCGAGCACGAGGCCCTGCCGTTCGGCAACGCCACCCTGGTTCCGCTGGGGCAGCTTCGGCGCCGTGCTGGCGACCTGCCCCGGGAGCGGCCGGTGGTGCTCCTGTGCAAGATCGGGCTACGGGGCTACGAGGGGCAGCGAATCCTGAACGGATTGGGGTTCGAGAACGCCTCGTACCTGGAAGGGGGTGTCGTGGGGTGGCCCTATGAAGCGCCGGAGGGATGAGTCAGACGGCATTGTCGCGGCGATTCGGAGGCGGCTCGGGGAGCGCTTGGCGTGCAGCGACCACGAGGGGACGGTGGTCCGGGTGGAGACCGCCTCCGACCGTTGGCCCGGAATCGACTGCCTCGGGCCGGGATCGGGTCGTTTCGTGTTGCGGGCCCAAGTGGGGCGGGCGGAGGGGTGGTGCATATCCCCCCTGGCGGTTCGCTACACAGGGGGGCTCGTCGAGCTCGTTCGGTCGCCAGCCGGGTGCCCGGCGGACAGGGCCCGGCTCCTGGCGGCCACGAACGCGTACCTGGCATGGACCGGCGAGCTGGACACGGGGCCCCGCCTGTGCTCCACCCGGGGTACCGCTGTCTGTGCGGATCGGTTCGTGGAACGGTTCGGGTCCGAGGGGGAGCCGCCCTGCGCCTGCCTCGTCGGCCGCCACAGCTGCCTGTACGACGCCCTGTGTGCCGTGCGGCCGGTTCTGTGCCTGGGGGAGCGGTCCCCCCTGACCGACGCCCCGGAGGCGGTCGGCCGGTGTCGCACCGTTCTGGTGGGGGCGGGAGGGCTGGTGCAGGGGGTTTGGGAGCGGGTCGCCGGCCTCCTGCCGGCTGGGGTGAGGGTCGTCTCGTACGGGGTCGGCATCGCGGGCGCGGCCCGGCTGCTCGGATGGGAGCACCACTGTCCGGGGGCGTGAGACCACGTTGCGTTGAAACCGAGAGCCCTCTGGGGGCGGGGCAAGAGTTTCGGGAGGCAAAGTTCAGCGGGCCGAGGACAGGTGTTCAAAATGCTCCACCGATCGCCGGGGTGGTCCCTTTCTGTCCACTGTCATCTGAATCCTGGTCCCTGATGCGGCCACGCCCGGCTCTCCAGCAGGTCCATTGCCCCCTGCTCTCAGGGGCCAACAGCGTTGATCGCGGCTTGGGATGAGACCCCGCCCCTTCGTTTTCTTTTCGAATCGTGTAGGGAGGACTCCATGGAGGCGAAGCAGAAGGGGAACGAGGGCATCCGGATGCTCTACGATCTGAGCAAGGAGGAGTTGATCCGGATGCTGATCGACGATGCCAAGAACTGGCTCGCCCACGACGGCCTGTGGTTTCAGGCGGTGGAGAAGGCCCACGGCCTGGGGGCGGCGATCGAGGCGGACCGGGCCGCGTGGGAGCGGTTCACCGTGATCGAGGCCAGGCGGATCCTGGAGCGGTTGGGGATGAAACCGGGCGGGGGGATCCCGGCGTTGGTGGAGTGCCTGAATCACCGGTTCTACGCGCGGCTGAACCTGCAGGAGACGATCGAGGTCTCCGAGCGGAGGGCCGTGTTCCGGATGCTGGACTGCCGGGTCCAGTCGGCCAGGAAGCGAAAGGGGCTTCCGGACTTCCCGTGCAAGCCGGTGGGGCTCGCCGAGTACGCCGGGTTCGCCCGGACGGTCGATCCGAGGGTCCGCACCCGGTGTATCGCCTGTCCGCCGGACGATCACCCCGACGAGTTTTGGTGCGCCTGGGAGTTTGTGATCCCACAGGACACCCGTTCCTGAGTCGGCTCTCACACCGGTTGCTCCGCGCCCGCGAATGGGTACAATGGGAAGGCCTCCCCCCGAGAAAGGCTTTCCCATGCTTCGTTGGTCGCTTCTTCTCGTGCCGATCCTGCTGGCTGCGGCCGTCGCCGGGGCCCACGACCTCCCCACCGGCGGCCCGCGCCTTGGGGTGTTCCGCCAGGTGGCGGGCGAGCTGCGAACGGTCGAGGTCCGGCCCGGCGACACCCTGGTGGGGATCGCGTCCCGGGTGGGGGTCCCCTGGACGACCCTGGCGCGGGAGAACGGGATCCAGGACCCGGACCGGATCTACCCCGGCCAGAAGCTGCGGGTGGACACCCGCCGCGTGGTGCCCGCGCTCGCGGACGATGGGTGGGTGATCAACGTGCCCGAGGCCACCCTGTACGTGTTCGAGGGCGGCCGGGTCACGGCCCGGTACCCCGTGGGCCTGGGCCGGCCGGCGTGGCCCACGCCGCTGGGGTCGTTTCGGATCCTGTTCCGGGAGCAGGACCCCACCTGGGAGGTGCCCCCGTCGATTCAGGAAGAGATGCGGCGGGAGAACCGGGTGGTCCGGCAGAAGGTGCCCCCCGGTCCGGACAACCCCCTGGGCCGATACTGGATCCAGCTGTCCGTGTGGGGCTACGGCGTCCACGGCACCCCGTTCCCCACCTCGGTGGGGCAGTTCCTGAGCCACGGGTGCATCCGGGCCCGCGACGGCGACATCGACGAGCTGTTCGGCCTGGCCACCCGGGGCACCCGGGTCGAGATCGCTTACCTGCCGGTGAAGCTGGCCGTGACCCCCGAGGGCGAGGTGTGGGCCGAGGCTCACCCGGACGTGTACGGCCTGGGCTTTCCCCCGGAAGACGAGGTGTGGCAGGCCCTGGAGGAGGCGGGTGTGGCCGATCGGGTGGACCGAAAGGATCTGCAGACGGTGCTGCGCGAGAAGGAGGGCGTGGCGCGGCGGGTGGGGCTTCCGCAGCCCCAGGCCGGAAGCGACCCTGCCCCTCAAGAGGGATCAGACCCCTTCGCCGTGTGGCAGTGCCTGGACTGTCCGCCCGGCTCCCGGCGGAGGGTCACGTTCCGGGTGGAGGCCCGGGCCCCGATCGACCTGCCCAACCCCTACCCCATCGAGGTGCGCGACGACGCCGGCCGGGTGGTGTTCCGGCCCCAGATGGTGGCCCAGGCCATGGTCCACCTGGAACCGGGCGACTCACGCAACTTCGTATGGGAGGTGCGCGACACGCTGGGCCAGCCCCTGCCGCCCGGCTCGTACACGGCCGTGATCCGCTACTTCCCGCCGGACGGTTCCGGGGTCCGGGAGCTGAGCCTGCCCCTGTGGGTCGGACGGTGAGGGAGGGCTAAAGTAGGCGGTCGGCGAACCGGCCCAGGGCCTCCTGGGTGGCTCGGGCGGGGAGGTCCCGCTTCTTGACCGCCAGCGCGGCCCGCACCTCCACGCCCGCGCGTTCCAGCCGCCTCCGGTAACCCACGAGGTATCGGTCCTGATCCCATCCCCCGCAGGTCACCAGCAGCCCCGTGGGCGGCAGCGAGCGGGCCCACCGGGCCAGGAACGCGTTCACCGGCGGGTGCGCGAAGGTCCACTTGGGGAACGCGAGCACCGCCCGGTCGAACTCCGTGGGGGGGAAGGGCACGGGCCGCAGGGGGAACCGGATGCCGGGCACGAACGACAGGGCGAGCCACAGGGGATAGGGCAGGTCCCACCGGGGCCGGATCTCCGCGATCCGGGGCTTCGCGCCCCGGGCGGTGAGCCCGGCCTGCAGCATCTCCACGGCGGCCCGGGTGGTGCCCGTGCGGGAGTGCCAGAACAGGCCGACCCGAACCGGACCGCGGCTCACGTCCCGGGCCGGCGCTTCCACAGCTCGTACCAGTAGAAGGCGGCCAGCACGTGGGCGTGGGTGATCTCTCCCTCAGCGATCCGGCGGGGCACCTCGTCCAAGGGAACCAGCACCACCCGCAGGTCCTCGCCCGCATCGGGCGCGGGGTCGGCCACCCGAACGGAGTCCAGGGCCAAGTAAGTGTGGCACCGGTTGTTCTGCAGGGCCGGCTGGGCGTCCACCGAGCCCAGGTGTATCACCCGCTCCGGCCGGTACCCGGTCTCCTCCTCCAGCTCCCGGGCCGCGGCCTCGGCCGGGTCCTCGCCGTCGTCCACCAGCCCGCCCGGGATCTCCAGGGTGACCCGCTTCACCCCGTGCCGGTACTGGCGCACCATCACCACCTGGCCGTCGGCGGTCAGGGGGATCACGTTCACCCAGTCGCCGGTCTCCAGCACGAAGAAGTCGTGGGCCGCGCCGGTGCGGGGGCTGCGGGCCCGCTCGCGCACCAGCCGAAAGATCCGAAAGTCCCCTTCCAGGGTTCGCTCCTCCACGGGCCAGGGCTTGGGCATGACGGTGCTCCGTTGGGGTGGGTGGGGGCGGATCAGGTCTCGTGCCAACGCCGGTAGAGCTGGTGCTCCAGCCCCAGGAGGTCGAGCACCTTGCCCACCGTGTGGTCCACCACCTCCTCGATAGTGGTGGGCCGATGATAGAAGGCCACCATGGGCGGCGCCAGGGCCGCGCCCAGGTCGGCGGCCCGGAGCATCAGCTCCAGGTGTCCCCTGTGCAGGGGGGTTTCCCGGGGCACCAGCACCAGGGGCCGGCGCTCCTTCAGGGTCACGTCGGCGGCCCGCACGATCAGGTTGTCGGCGTACGAGTGGGCGATGGCCGACAGGGTCTTCATCGAGCACGGCACCACGGCCATGCCGGCCGTGGGCACCGAGCCGCTGGCGATCGGCGCGGCCAGATCGCCCGGATCGTACGCCCGGTCGGCCAACGCCTCCACCGCCTCCGCGGACCACTCGGTCTCCAGCACCAGGGTCTGGCGGGCAGCGGCCGACAGGATCAGGTGGGTCTCCACGCCCGGCGTCTGCCGCAGCACCTGGAGGAGCCGCACCCCGTACACCACCCCGCTTGCGCCGGTGATTCCGACCACGATTCGTCTCATGACCTCCCCTCCGCACGCGGATCGGTCCCGTGGTGCGTCCAAACAATGCGGCCCTGGGCCGGCGGCGTCAAGGAGGTCCTGCGGCCGGGGCCGCCGGCCGGGTCGGAACCCCATCCCAACGCCCACGGCCAGCGACCAACCGCCGCTCTCTTTAGCCATACTCCAACGCTTTTAGCGTTGCTGAAAAACGGGGCGGGTGCTAGGATGCCGGCCCTTGGTGGACCGGAGTCTTCCTCCGGTCCGGGAGCAACTCGTGCACGAACGGGAAACGGGAGGATGAGCCATGGCCAGGAACAAGATCACGGTGGTGGGAGCAGGGTTCGTGGGGGCCACCGCGGCCCACTGGGCGGCGGCCAAGGAGCTGGGGGACGTGGTCCTGGTGGACATCGTGGAGGGGGTGCCCCAGGGCAAGGGCCTCGACCTGCTCCAGGCGAGCCCGGTGGAGGGGTTCAACGTGAACGTGGTGGGCACCAACGGCTACGACGAGACCGCCGGCTCGGACGTGGTGATCATCACGGCCGGTCTGCCCCGCAAGCCCGGCATGAGCCGGGACGACCTCCTGCTCAAGAACTTCGAGATCGTCAAGAGCGTGACCGAGCAGGTGGCCCCCCGGTCCCCCAACGCGGTGATCATCGTGGTGTCGAACCCCCTGGACGCCATGGCCTACACCGCCCTCAAGGTGAGCGGGTTCCCCAAGGAGCGGGTGGTGGGCATGGCCGGCATCTTGGACACGGCCCGGTTCCGCACCTTCGTGAGCCTGGAGCTGGGGGTGAGCGTGGAGGACGTGCAGGCCTTCGTGCTGGGCGGCCACGGCGACTCCATGGTGCCCCTGGCCCGGTACTGCAGCGTGGGCGGCATCCCGCTCCAGTCGCTGCTGCCCCCGGAGCGGATCGAGGCCCTGATCGAGCGCACCCGTAACGGGGGGGCCGAGATCGTCAACTACCTCAAGACCGGCAGCGCCTTCTTCGCGCCCTCGGCGTCGGCCGTGCAGATGGCCGAGGCGATCCTGAAGGACCAGAAGCGGGTGCTCCCCTGCGCCGCCTACCTGGAGGGCGAGTACGGCTACCAGGGCATCTACCTGGGCGTGCCGGTGCTCCTGGGCGAGGGCGGGGTGGAGAAGGTGTTCGAGATCGACCTCACCCCGGATGAGAAGGCCGCCCTGGACCGCTCGGCCGAGGCCGTGAAGGGGCTGGTGGCGAAGCTGCCCATCTGAGCTTTCGGGCCTTTGGCCCGCTGGGAGGCTCAAAAGCTGGGAGGCTAGGAGGCTGGGAGGCTAGAAGGGTGAAACCCTCTTCTGCCTCCTAGCCCCCATCATAGTCCGGGGGGCATGGGGTCTGGTGGAGCACCCGCCCTGCTGACGGGCCGAGCTTCCCGAAATTTCTCTAGTTTCTAGGGTCGTGTTTCGAAGATTTCGCGGTTTTCCCAGGGGGTGGGGCTGGGGGCCCCTCCTTCGCTGAACGGCCTCGCAGGGGCCGCCTC
>JAADGT010000136.1 GCA_013152215.1 Deltaproteobacteria bacterium | reverse complement strand
ACCCAGGAACACCGTCTGGTGTACCGCGTAACAGCGGAGCGCGTGGACTTTCTCCAGACCCGATACCACTACTGACCCGACGTCTCACGCTGCGGCGCCGTACCGTCGTTGGCCGAGGGACGGTGGGACGGTAGGACGCTTCGCGTCGGGCGGGCGTCTCATCGGCCACAGATTCACACAGATGAACACAGATACGGGAAGAGAGCCCCTCTCTCTGCCTCAAAATATGTGCAAATCTGTGCAGATCTGTGGCTCCCAGACTTCCAGCCGACGCGAAGCGTCCACACCCGTCACGCGTCACCGCCTTTCCCACCCGTCACGGCCCTTCGGGGCGTGGGGGGCCTCCTTGTGTCTACGCAAAGACGGTATATCCTACCCGCAGCCGCATCCCCCAACCACCACGACCATCTCCCCCCCGGGGAGCCGATCCCGGAGGTGTGCCCATGCCGACTCGCTTGCCCGAATGGATCGACGAGGCCCGCCTCTCACCCCGGTGGAGGGACGTGCGAACCGTGCTCGGCCATGGTCCGGGGGGAGAGAACTTGGGGAAGACCCTCGATCTGTCGGAAGGCGGGGCCGCGATCCGGTTCGAACGCCCCCCGTTTCCGGTGCCAGGTCGGCTGTGGCGATTTTCCGTGGTGTTCGAACGCGGGGTGCGCACGCTCGCGGGCCGGGTGGTGTACGTGCGGCCCGACGGCCGGATCGGCGTGCGGTGGGAGGCCCTTTCGAAGGGGGATGCCGCCTTCCTGCGCGGCCGCTACTCATCCGGGACCCGGGGGAGGGTCACGTAGAACCGGCTTCCCCCCTCCGGATTTGCCTCCACCCAGATGCGGCCCCCGTACCCGGTCACGATCCGGTGGACCACGGCCAGGCCCACCCCGCATCCGCCCCCCGGCCCCTTGACGAACAGGTCGAACACCCGTTCCCGGTCCGCCGGGTCCACTCCGCGACCGTTGTCAGCCACGCACAGCACGTGGAACCCGTTCTCGTCGCCCTCGCCCCGCACCTCCACCCTCGGGGCCACGCCGGGCCGAGCATAGCGGATGGCGTTCTCGATCAGGTTCCGGAACACCCGGCCCACCTCGGCCGGCCTCCCCCACACTCGGGGCGGCACCTGGTGGTATCGAATCCGGGCGCCGGAGCGCTCAATCGGGCCCGCCATCTCGGCCTCCACCGACCGGAACAGCGGCTCCAAGGCCACAGGTCCCAGGGGGCTGCTTTCCCGGCCCAGCGAACTGTATTCCAGCATGCCCTCCACCAGGCTGCGCAGCCCGTCGGCCGAGCGCCGAAGGATTGCCAGCATCTCCCGCAAACGCTCCGGATCCTCCTTGCCCAAGCGCTCCGACACCAACTGGGCGTACCCCAACACAGCCGTCAGTGGGGTGCGCATATCGTGGCCGAGCACCCGGAGGATCTGGTCCACCCGTTCCCGGGTCTCCTGCTCTCGCCGAGCCCGCGGTGTGGCGTTGTGCACCTGGACCAGCACGGCCGGTCCCCCCCGATGGAGGATCATCTGCATCCCCAGGTCCAGCACCAGGGTCCGTCCCCCCCGGCCCCTGCCCTCCACCTCCACCCGGGGCAGCACCCGAGGCCGCTCGGCCAGGGAGCTCAGGGCCTCTCGGAACCGCTCCCGGGACCGGGGCACCAGCAGGGCCTCGAACCCCAGCCCCACCGTCTCCGCCGGGGACAGCCCGAACAGCTCCCGGAACGAGGGGTTGGCGAACACCACCTCGCCACCCCGCAGCAGGGCGATCCCATCCAGGGCCCCCTCCAGAAGCGACTGGTACAGCTCGCGGAGCACCTCGGGAGCGTCGGGGCCGCACCACGCCCGGCTCCACACCGCAGCCCAGAGGGCCACCTCCTCGGCCCAGGCCACCACGTCCGGGCTCGGCACGGTCGGCGCGCGGCTCGCAAGCACCAGCATGCCCCGCCGGGCCCCGATGTGCAGGGGGACCGCCAGTTCCCAGCGTTTTCCCTCACCCCGGAACAGCCGAGACACCGGCAGCTCGGGCGCGTCGTTCTCCGGATCGTGGCGCACCACACTGGTCCCCTGCTCCACCACGGGGGCCAAGGGGTGTCCGGTCAGGCGAAAGGTGTACCCAGCCATCTCCTCCTCGGGCCGCTCGGCCCAGGAAGCCCCCACCCAGTACTCGCCGGGCTCGGTCAAGGGAAGCACGATCGACAGGCGGTAGAACTCGATCCGTTCGGCGCAGACCCAGGCCAAGGCCTCGGCCCCCTCCTCAAGGGTCGATGCCTCGGCCAACCGCAGCGCCAACCGCGAAAAGGTGGCTCGGTCCTCCTTGGTGGCCATGGGCTCTCCGATGTCAGCGGGACCGCCGCTGGGACGGATCTGCGGTTGGAATCCCAAAGAATGAAAGTTTACCCCCTCCCTTCGCACGGGGCTACTTATCGGCGCACCGAAACCCGTTCTTTACGATCAAACCCTCCGCCCCTTCCCCGGTCCTACCCCCCGGGGCCGCGGCCCCCCTCCCCCTTCCATCATGAAAACGACTGTCGTTTGTCGTTGGTAAGGGACGTTGGGATCAGCCGCCCAGTCTCCGAGCGCCGATACCCCTCACGGATCACTCCTCACCGGTCGCCGATCACCCGTCACCGCCCTTCCCCCCTTTCCCTTGCCGATTCTCCCTCGTTTCCCGTATCATTCCGCCTTCATCGTTCCGGGACGGCCGGGCCGGCGCTTACGACTCTTGCGATCCTGACGGAGGGGGAGCTCCCATGACCGAGGCCGGAGACACCCTGCCGATCGCCACCCACAGCCGCCCCTGGGAACGGTCACGTCCGGGCACCGGCGCCTCTGTACCGGCCTCCCCCGCCTCTGCCGGCTTCGGGGACCGCCATGGCGGCTGACGGCGTGCTCACCCTCGTGGTCGTGGCCGCGATGGTGGTGTGCCTCGCCCTCGACCTGCTTCCGCCCGACGTGGTCACCTTCTCGGCACTGAGCACCCTGCTTCTGGCCGGCGTGCTTGACCCCTCCGAGGCCCTGGCCGGCTTCTCCAACAGCGCCCTGATCACCGTGGCGGTGCTGTTCATCGTGGCCTACGCGGCCCAGTCGGCCGGGGTGCTGGAGTACGTGGCCGCAAAGGTCATGGGCGACGGAAGGGGCATGCGCCGCGCGCTGGCGCGCATGATCCTGTCGGTCACCTCGTTCTCCGCCTTCCTGAACAACACCCCGATCGTGGCGATGTTCCTGCCGGCGGTGCGCGACTGGACCCACCGCAAGGGGTTTCCGCCCTCGAAGTTCCTGATCCCCCTGTCGTACGCGTCAATCCTCGGGGGCCTGTGCACGCTGATCGGCACCTCCACCAACCTCCTGATCAATGGGATGTACCAAGAGACGGTGGGCCGTTCCCTGTCGATGTTCGAGCTGGCGTGGGTCGGGGTGCCCTGCGCCCTGCTCGCCATCGCGTATCTCCTGACCCTGGGGCCGCGGCTCGTGCCCGACCGTAGCGACCCGGAGGAGTCCCTGTTCGGGCCCGGCCGGGAGTACCTGTTCGAGATGCGGCTCACGCCGGGGAGCCCCCTGCGGGGAAAGACGGTCGAGGCAGCGGGCCTGCGCCGGCTGGGCAGCGTGTTCCTCGCCGAGATCCTGCGCGGCCCGGTCTCGATCGCGCCGGTCAAGCCCACCGACGTGCTGGAAGAGGGGGACCGGTTGATCTTCGCCGGCGCGGCCGAGGGCGCCGTGGTCCTCCACCGGATCCCGGGCCTCGTGCCGTCGGGGGGCCACGACCTGTACCACGACATCCGCCGCCGCGGCGAGGGCAAGGTGCTCGAGGCGGTGGTGTCGCGGTCCTCTCCGCTGCTCGGAAAGAGTATCAAGGAGGGCAACTTCCGGGGGCGTTACGACGCCGTGGTGCTGGCCGTGCACCGGCACGGCGAGCGGGTGCGCGGCAAACTGGGCGCGCTCAAGCTCCGGCCCGGCGACACCTTGCTCCTGCTGAGCGGCCCCGATTTCCTGAAGCGCTGGGGCCGGTCCCGCGAGTTCTACCTGGTCTCCACGGTCTCCGAGATGCCCCGCCTCGACCGCCGCAAGACCTGGCTCGCCGCGGTGGCCCTGGGCGGCATGGTGCTCCTGTCGGCCTCGGGGATCCTGAGCGTGCTCAAGGCTGCCGTGCTCGCGGCCGTGTTCCTCATTGTGACCCGCTGCGTCACCGCGGTGGAGGCGCGCCGCTCCCTCGAGATCAATGTGCTGGTCGTCATCGCCAGCTCCCTCGGCATCGGCTACGCCCTCGAGAAGACCGGCGCGGCCGCCTCCATCGCATCGATCGTGCTGCAGGCGGTGCAAGGTCTGGGCCCCCGGGCCCTCCTGGGCGCTGTGTTCGTCTTCGCGTCGGGGCTCACGGGGTTCATCACGAACAACGCGGCCGCGGCCCTCGCTTTCCCGGTGGCTCTGTCGGCGGCGAAGGGCGCGGGGCTCGACCCCCACCCGTTCGTCATCGCCGTGGCCGTGGCGGCCTCCGCGAGCTTTGCGAGCCCGGTGGCGTACCAGACCAACATGATGGTGTACGGCCCGGGCGGATACCGGTTCACCGACTTCGTCCGGGTGGGGCTCCCCCTCCACCTGCTTTACCTGGTAGTTTCGGTGCTCCTCATTCCCATGATCTGGAGTTTTTGATGCCAGCGAAATCGACCCACATCCGATGGCACGAGCGGCTCGTGTCGCGGGAGGACTACCAGCGGAGGAACCGGCACCCTCCCATGGTGCTCTGGTTCACTGGGCTCTCCGGCTCAGGCAAGTCCACCATCTCCCACGCCGTCGAGCGGCAGCTGTTCGACCGGGGGTGGTACACCTACCTGCTCGACGGGGACAACGTCCGCCACGGCCTGAACCAGGACCTGGGCTTCTCCGCGGCGGACCGCAAGGAGAACATCCGGCGGATCGGCGAGGTGGCCAAGCTGTTCGTGGACGCCGGACTTCTGGTGCTCACCGCCTTCATCTCGCCGTTTCGGGACGATCGGGAGCGGGTGCGGGCCCTGTTCCAGCCGGGGGAGTTCGTCGAGATCCACGTGAAGTGCGACCTGGCCACGTGTGAGCGGCGAGACCCCAAGGGGCTGTACCGCAAGGCCCGGGCCGGAGAGATCCCGGACTTCACGGGCATCTCCAGCCCCTACGAGGAGCCCGACGACCCCGAGCTCGTCCTGGACACGGCCCGATGGAGCGTGGGCGAGTGCGTCTCGCACGTGGTGCGGTACGTGGAGGCCCGCAAAGAGGCCTGGTTTCAGCCCTTCACGGAGAAACGGGAGGCACGATGACGGAGATCCTGGTCAACCGATACGCCCACCTTCGTAAGCTGGAGAACACCTCCGTGCACATCCTGCGGGAGGCGTACGCCAACTTCAAGAACCTGTGCATGCTGTGGTCCATCGGCAAAGACAGCACGGTGCTGCTGTGGCTGGCCCGCAAGGCGTTCTACGGCCACGTGCCGTTCCCTCTCGTCCACATCGACACCCACTACAAAATCCCCGAGATGATCGAGTACCGGGACCGGCTCACCCGGGAGTGGCACCTCACCATGATCTATGGGGAGAACCGGGAGGCCCTCGACGCGAAACAGACCTTCCCCGACGGCAACGTGGACCGGATCACGTGTTGCCGGAACCTCAAGACCCTGGCCCTTCGGAACACCCTGGCCGGCACCTGGCCCCGATACCGGTTCAACCACGAGACCGGCCGGTACGAGAAGGACAGGAACACCGAGCCGTTCACGGGGGTGATCGTGGGGGTACGCGCCGACGAGGAGGGATCGCGGTCCAAGGAGCGGTACTTCTCCCCCCGGGACCGGGCCTCGAGCTGGGACATCGGCGACCAGCCCCCCGAGTTCTGGAACTACTACAAGGTGGACTTCGCGCCGGGCACCCATGTACGCATCCACCCGCTGCTCGACTGGACCGAGCTCAATATCTGGGAGTACATCAAGCTCGAGAACATCCCCACCGTGTCCCTCTACTACGACCAGGGCGACGGGAAGCGCTACCGCTCCCTGGGGTGCTGGCCGTGCACGTTCCCTATCGAGTCCGAGGCCGGCACCGTGGACGAGATCATCGAAGAGCTCCGCAGCGGCCGTCTCAAGAACGTGGCCGAGCGCGCCGGCCGGGCCCAGGACAAGGACGACGGCGGCGGCCTCGAGACCCTGCGGCGGGAAGGGTATATGTAGGAAGGGCCGTGACGAGTGCGAAAGGCAGTGACAAGTGACGCGTGATCGGTGACGGGGGGGAACTTCGGTGATGCGTGACGGGTGACGAGTGACGCGGTGAGGGGCCGGCGGCCCCTCGTCCCAACGTCCTAGCGTCCCAACGGTCCCCGACCAACGACGAACGACCAACGGCAGTCGGACGACGAAACAGGTGACGAACGAGATGACCCAGACGGAACAGATGAACATCGTGATCGTGGGCCACGTGGACCACGGCAAGTCCACCATCATCGGCAGGCTGCTGGCCGACACCGGCAGCCTGCCCGAGGGCAAGCTGGAGCAGATCCGCGACCTGTGCGAACGGACCTCGCGGCCGTTCGAGTACGCCTTCCTCCTCGACGCCCTCAAGGACGAGCAGTCCCAGGGCATCACGATCGACGCGGCCCGGGTGTTCTTCAAGACGGCCAAGCGCCACTACATCATCATCGACGCCCCGGGCCACATCGAGTTCCTGAAGAACATGATCACCGGCGCGTCCCGGGCCGAGGCCGCGCTTCTGGTGATCGACGCGAACGAGGGCGTTCAGGAGAACTCCCGGCGCCACGGCTACATGCTCTCCATGCTCGGCATCCAGCAGGTGGCCGTGCTGGTGAACAAGATGGACCTGGTCGAGTACAGTCAGGAGGCCTTCGAGCGGATCCGCGAGGAGTACCGGGCGTTCCTAGGGACCATCGGCATGGAGGCCAGCGCCTACATCCCGGTCAGCGGGTTCGCCGGCGACAACGTGGCCGATCGGGGGGAGAGGATGGGCTGGTATCAGGGCCCCACCGTGCTCGACGCCCTGGACGCCTTCCAGGCCCGGGCCGACCACGAGCACCTCCCCTTCCGGATGCCGGTGCAGGACGTGTACAAGTTCACCCGGTTCGGGGACAACCGCCGGATCATCGCCGGCACCGTGGCCTCCGGCATCCTCCGGGTCGGCGACCGGGTGGTCTTCTACCCCTCGGGCAAGAGCACCGTGGTCAAGTCGTTCGAGCAGTTCCCAGCGCCCGAGTCCCCCGAGGGGGCACAGCGCAGCGCGGCCCAGGGGGAGCCGGCCGGGTTCACCATGACCGAGCAGATCTACGTGACCCGGGGCGACCTGGCGGTCCGGGCCGACGAACCGCCTCCCCACGTGTCCACCCGGTTCCGGGCGAGCCTGTTCTGGCTCGGTCGCCAGCCCATGGAGCCGGGCAAAGAGTACCTGCTGCGGCTCGGCACCGCCAAGGTGCCCGCCCGGCTCGAATCGGTCCACCGGCTGATCGACGCCTCGACCCTTGAGGCCACCGAGGACGCCACAGCCGTGGGGCGCCACGACGTGGCCGAGTGCGTCATCCTCTGCGACCAGCCCCTCGCCTTCGACCTGAGCCGCGACCTGCCGGACACCGGCCGGTTCGTCATCATCGACAACTATGAGATCAGCGGAGGCGGCATCATCCAGGAGGCCCTGCCGGACGACCAATCCTGGGTCCGCGACAAGGTCGTCGTCCGCAACATCAAGTGGGCCCGTAGCGCCATTCCCCGGGAGGACCGGGCCGCCCGGTACAGCCAGGAGCCCGCCCTGGTCCTCGTGACCGGCGCCCGCGAGTCCCACAAGAAGGACCTCGCCAAGGCCCTGGAGGCCGAGCTGTTCGCCCGGGGCCGCTTCGTGTACTACCTGGGGCTCGGAAGCCTCGTCTACGGACTGGACGCCGACATCAAGGCCCCCGGCATCAACAGCCTGGCCGACCACCGCGAGGAGCACCTGCGCCGGTTCGCCGAGGTGGCCCACCTGTTCCTCGACGCGGGCACCATCCTGGTGGCCAGCGCCATCGACCTGACCCACACCGACCTCGACCTGATCCAGACCGTGGTGCAACAGCACCGCACCCTCGTGGTGTGGGCCGGCGATGAGGTCCGCACCGACATCCCGTTCGACATCAAGTCGGACCCCACCGAGCCCCTGGACCACGCGGTGCGCCGCATCACGGCGGCGCTCCATGAGCGGGGGGTGATCTTTAGGGGGTGATGAGGATCGGCCAGACTGCCGTAAATCGTGAATCGTGTGAACGGCCGCGGGTCGTAAGTCGTTCGTCGTTGGTCGGGGGCCGTTGGAACGCCGGGCCGTCACTCGTCACTGGTCACCCGTCACGGAACTTGCCCCCCGTCACCGATCACGCGTCACTTGTCACTGCCTTTCGCACTCGTCACGGCCTTTCGGAGGCATCCCATGGACAACCCGAACCCCACCCTCCGAGTCCTGCTCGAGCTCGCCGAGGCCGCGGCCGCCGAGATCCTCCGGATCTACGAGGGCGACATCCGGGTGGAGGAGAAAGGCGACCGTTCCCCCCTCACCGAGGCGGACCGGGCGGCCCACCGGGTGATCGCGCAGGGCCTCGCGCGCGCGTTCCCGGAGGTGCCGGTGCTGTCCGAGGAGGGCATGGAGATCCCTTACGAGACCCGCAGATCCTGGCACAGGTTCTGGCTCGTCGACCCCCTGGACGGCACCAAGGAGTTCATCAAGCGAAACGGGGAGTTCACCGTGAACATCGCCCTGGTGGAGGAGGGCCGGCCCGTGCTCGGGGTCATCCACGTGCCGGTACAGCGCCGCGTGTACTGGGGCGATGTGGCCACCGGCGCATGGACCCGGCAGGCCGACGGCGAACCCCGCCCCATCCGGGTTCGCCGGCCCGACCCGACGCGGGGCCTCGTGGTGGTCCAGAGCCGCTCCCATCCCTCCCCCGAGACCGAGGCGTACCTGAAGGGCCTGCCGGTGGCCAAAAGCATCGCAGCCGGCAGCTCGCTCAAGCTCTGCGCCGTGGCCGAGGGGCGGGCCGACCTCTACCCCCGGCTGGGCCCCACCATGGAGTGGGACACGGCGGCAGGCCAGGCCATCGTGGAGGCGGCCGGAGGCCGGGTCGAGACCCTGGACGGCGAGCCCCTGCGCTACAACAAGCCCGACTTGCGAAACCCCTACTTCGTGGCAAAGGGAGCTGTAAATCGGAAACTGCCGTGAACGGGAAGTCGTGAGCAGGCGGCCGGTCGGACTTGACAGGGGACCGACGGCCCGTATAATAGCGGCCCTTCTGGCGGTGTAGCTCAGCTGGTCAGAGCAGGCGGCTCATATCCGCCGAGTCCGGGGTTCAAGTCCCTGCACCGCCACCATGGGACGAAAAAGCCCCAGCGGCCGCGGCCGCTGGGGCTTTTTTTTTCGGCCCTTCCCTGCTACGCCGCCGGGCCGGTGCCGTCCCCAAGCACCCGCCGAACCTCTGCGGCGAGCTGGCTCGGGGAGACCGGTTTCGGCACGACCACGGCCACCCCTGCCTCGGCGAGGGACCGGGGGGTCACCGCGGCCGAGTACCCCGTGCACAAGACGACCGGTAGGTCCGGCCGGACCCCGTGGGCCCAACGGGCCAGGGCCAGGCCGGTACACTCCGGCATGGTCTGGTCGGTGAGAAGCAGATCGTATCCCCCGGCGTTCCTCTCCAGCCGCGACCGCGCCTCGGCAGGGGAGACCACCGCCTCCACCTGGTACCCCAGGGCCTCAAGGGTCTGGGAGAGGAAGTCGGCCACTTCGAGCTCGTCGTCCACCACCAGGATCCGCTCCCCCCGTCCCCGGGGGGGGACCTGCCGCCGGCGTTCCTTCCTCGCCGGGGGCTTCGGCCCCTCCTTCGCTGGCAGATACACCCAAAACGTGGTCCCCTTTCCCGGCTGGGACTCCACCCGGACCGTGCCGCCGTGGGCCTGCACGATTCCATGCACCGCCGCCAACCCGAGCCCGGTCCCTTTGCCCACCTCCTTTGTCGTGAAGAACGGCTCAAAGATCCGGTTCAACACCTCGTCCGGCATGCCGCACCCCTCGTCGCTCACCCGAATCCGCAGATAGCGACCGGTTGGCAGCTCCGGATCGCCGGCGGACACCCACTGTTCCTCCAGGATCATCTCGAGGATCCCGCCGTCCGGCTCCATGGCGTGCCAGGCATTGGTCGCGAGGTTCATGAGCACCTGCTGGAGCTGGGTCGCGTCGCCCACCACCCAATCCGACGAGGTCTCGGAGCGCACCTCGAGCCGCACGTGTTTGGGAATGCTGGCCCGCAGGAGCCCCTCGGTCTCCTCCAGCAGGGTTCCGAGCCGCAAAGGAGTGCGCCCCTCATCCCCCTGCCGGCTGAAAGCCAGGATCTGCTGCACGATCCCCCGAGCGCGCTCGGCCGCCCGCACCACACGCCGAAGGTTCTTCTCCAGCCGGCTCCCGGGCTCGACCTCCTGCAGGGCCATGTCCGCGTACCCCAGGATCGGGGTCAGGATGTTGTTGAAGTCGTGGGCCACCCCCCCGGCCAAGGTGCCGAGGGCCTCCAGGCGCTGGTTTTGGGCCAGCCGGTTCTCGAACTCCACCTCCCGGGTCACGTCTCGCTTCACCACCACCAGGTTGCGGACCTCACCTCCTTCGCCCGTCACGGGCGACAGAGCGCACTCCTCGTGGTACATGCTTCCGTCCGCCCGCCGTGCCCGGATCCTTCCACTCCAGACCTGGCCCTGCTCCGCCGCTTCCCGCAGCTCTTGGACCCTGGGCTCGTCCGGAGGGTACAACGCGAACAGACTCACCCCCTTCAGCGGCTCGTCCACCCCGCACATCTTCCGGAACGCCCGGTTGCCGTACAGGACCCGGCCGTCCGGATCCGTCACAGCGATTCCTTCGACGGCCTGGTCCACGGCCGCGGCCAACCGCGCCAGCCTCTCGTCCCGTTCGGCGATCTGGGCCAGCATGCGGTTGAAGCCCCGGATCAGGGTCCCGACCTCGTCCCGGCCGCTCCCGGGGATGCGCACCGAGTAGTCCCCAGACGAGGCGACCCGGTCCATGGCGGCGGCCAGTTCCTGGATGGGACCCGAGATGCGTCTGCGCAAGGGGATCGATACCAACCACGCCACCAGTACGGCCACCCCCATGACC